>CAYRPT010000231.1:0-6487 GCA_964425895.1 uncultured Solibacteraceae bacterium
CGCGGAGGCCGCGAGCCGGGTCGCCACAGTAGCGGTCGGCTTCGATGCTCCACGCCACGTAGTTGACGACAAACAGGTCGAGCCGCCCGTCCCGGTCGTAATCGAGCCAGGCGGCGGCCACGGCCCACTTGCCTCCGCCGATGCCGGCGGCCGCGGTCACGTCCTCGAACGTGCCGTCGCCGGCGTTGCGGTAGAGGAGGTTGCGGTCCACCCCGGCGACGAACAGGTCGGTGTCGCCGTCGTTATCGTAGTCCGCAGCGGCGGCGCCTATGGAATACCCCTCGCCCGCGACGCCGGCTTCCCGGGTCACGTCGCGGAACTTCATGCCACCCTCGTTGCGAAAGAGGCGGTTCCAGTGCTTTGGGCTCTCTTTGCGCATGCCGTCAATGGCGGCGCCGTTGGTGAAGAAGACGTCGGTGAGTCCGTCGCCGTCGTAGTCGAACAGCGCCAGGCCGCCGGGCATCGTCTCGATGTAGCGCTTCTCCGGGGAGGCGTCGTTGTCGAGGACGAAGCGCAGGCCCGCTTCGGCGGCCGTTTCCTCAAACCGGATGCCGGTCTGTTGCGCCAGCCCGGGGAGGGCGGCCAGCGCCAGCGCCCAGGCGGCGATCACCGCCAGGCGGCCTCCGGCAGAACCGGGATATCCAGCCGCAGCTCCTTGCGAAGCCGGGCGCGCATGTCGCCAAGCCAGGGATCGGCGTAGCGGCGGTTGAGGTCGATGGTGGCGCGCACCACCGTGCCCTGCTCACGGCTCATGCTCAGGATCTCGCCGTCGGGCGCCATCACCTGAGTGGGAAAATCGTAACCCGAGGAGACGAGGAACACCTGGTTCTCGATAGCCCGGGCGCGCGCCAGCACCTCATTGCCGCCCCAGATGGGCAGCAGAAGAATCTCCGCCCCGCGCAGTGTGAGGGCACGTGCCGGATCGGCATAATGAATGTCCCAGCAGATCAGCAGCCCCACCCGGCCAAAGTCGGTTTCGAAGACCGGGTAGTCGTTCCCCGGACTGATCCCGCCTTCGGTTTCTTCGCGGGGAATGTAGACTTTCCGGTATTTGCCGGCAAGCCGCCCGGAGCGGTCGAGGAGGACGGCGGTGTTATACAACGCCGGGCCGTCCTGCTCATAGACGCCGGCCACGAGGTAGCTGTGGTGCGCCCTCGCCACCGTCCCCAGCCGCTCCGTCACCGGACCGGGAACGGGTCCGGCAACCTCGGCGTACTTCCTGCCCGTGCCCGCCACGGTGATGCCTTCCGGGAGCACGATCACATCGGTATCGTCCCGGCCGATCCGGCTATCGACGACCTCGATGAACCGGTCGAGACTGGCTTCGGCCGAGCGGCTGTTCCGTGGATAGAGATTCACCGCCGCGATCCGCACCCGGCGCTCGACCGGTGCGGGAATTGACTCCAGCCGGACTTCGTCCCACCACACTTTTGCCGCCGGGGCGTCCCAGAGCAGCAACTGTACGGCCGCCCGGTCGGCCTCCTTCGGAGCGGGCGCCTCAGTGAGCACGCGGGTCCACTCGCCCGCCTTTTCCGTGCGCCAGCCGTACTCCGGCTGGCCAGCCCGCCGCCCGTCGCTGTTGCGCCAGTCGATCCGGCAGACTACCTGCCGCATTTCGTGGGTCAGTCCCGTGGCGCGATAGCGGACGGACAGCCGATACCAGGTCCCCGCGCGAATACCCGATGCAAGACCCTCCCAGCCGCCCAGCACCGCCCGGTTGCCGTTGCCATCCACGAGCAACTGCGCGTCCGGGGAGCCGCCGAGCAGCGGCGCGTTCGCCGGGCGCGGAATCCAGGGCGTCCAAGTCTCGAACGGCACGGATTCCCCGCTTTCCGGGGCCCCGGCCGCACTGGCCGCCACGCCCAGCAATGCCAGGAACACGACCACCTGCCGGCGTTTCATTCCTCGATTATACGGCCGCGCCGCCGGCCGGCCCGGGCGCAAGCGCCGGCGCGTCGCTGGCCCATGCGGTCCCGTCGCTTCGTTATGATTGAGCACTAGATGGTGAAGCGAGTGCCGGGGGTGATGCTGCTTTGTGCAGCCGGCTGGGCGGGCGTACCCACACCCGCGGAGTACTTTGGCTTCGAGCCCGGCGAGGATTTCAAGCTGGCTGACTACAGTCAGATTGCCGGTTACTTCCAGCGGGTGGACGAGGCGAGCGACCGTCTGAAGCTGGCGGAATTCGGCCGGAGCGCGCACGGACGGCCGATGTACGTAGCGTTCATCTCGTCGCCGGAGAACCTCGCCGCCCTGGATCGCCATCGGGACATCAGCCGCCGGCTCGCGCTGGGGCGAGCGGATCCCGAGGAGGCTCGCCGGCTCGCCCGCGAGGGCAAGGCGGTGGTGTGGATCGACTCCGGACTGCATTCCACCGAGGTGGCGCCGGCGCAGCATGCGCCCGTGCTGGCGTATCGAATGGTTACCGGCGAAGGAGACGAGGTCCGCCGGATCCGTGACAAAGTCATCCTGATGCAAGTGCCGGTCATCAATCCCGACGGGCACGAGATGGTGGTGGAGTGGTACCGCAGGAACGTCGGCACTCCGTATGAGCTCGCTCCGCTGCCGTGGCCGTACCACAAGTATGCCGGCCACGACAACAACCGCGACTGGTTCATGTTGAATCTCGTCGAAACGCGCCACGTGTCCCGCCTGCTCTTCCGGGAATGGTTGCCGCAAATCGTCTACAACCAGCATCAACAGCCGGCCTTTCCCGCCCGCATCTTCGTGCCCCCGTACGATGAACCGCTGAACCCGCACATCCCCGCGGCGGTCATGGAGGGTGTGAACCTGATCGGCTCATCCATAAAGGAGCGGTTCGCGCGCGAGAACAAGCCGGGTGCGCTGTCCTACCATGGCTTCGACGCATGGTGGAACGGCGGTCTACGCTCGGCGGCCGCCTTCCACAATCAACACGGGATCCTCACCGAGACCGCCGCCGGCGTATATGGCACGCCGCGGACCGACGAGAAGGCGGACCTGCCGAAGCGCTTCCAGCACGGCCTGTCGACGCTCCACCCATCGGTCTTCTACCAGCAGCCGTGGCTTGGGGGCCGCTGGGGCGTAAAGGAGGCCATCGACTACATGTTGACAGCCGACCTCGCCATTCTCGACCTGGCCGCGGCCCGATCCGACCATTTCCTTCTGAAGGCCTACGAACTTGCGGTGGCCTCCATCGAGGAGGGCAGGCGGGGAAAGCCCTACGCCTACGTCGTGCCCGCAGAGCAATGGGACCGGTCGAGCGCGCTCGACATGCTGCGGCGCCTGGACTGGGCCGGCATCGAAGTGTACCGCGCCGCGGCCGGCTTTGAGGCCGCCCGAAAGACGTACACCACCGGCGCCTACGTGCTGCCGGCGGCGCAGCCGTTCCGGCCGTATCTGGTCGACCTGATGGAGCCGCAGGAGTATCCGCCTATCCGCGATAACGGCGGCAAGTCGGGCGAGCGGCCGTACGACGTAGCCGGCTGGACGCTTCGCATGAGTATGGGCGTCGCGGTGGACCGTATCGACGAACCGTTCGAGGCGCCGCTCGAACGAGTCGAGCAGATCCCAGCGCCCGAGGACACGCTGGACCACCGCGAGAACCAGTCGTTCGTGACCGTTCGGCGCCTGATCGAACGGGGACGCCGGGTGCGGTGGGGCCCGGACGGCGAGATCCTGGTGAAGGGACAGTCGCCTCAGGACCGGTTTGCGGCCGGCCGGTTTGAGATCCGCTTTCCCAGGCTGGCACTGTACGAACCCTATACAGCGAACCTGGATGCCGGCTGGACGCAATGGGTCCTGGATCGCTATGAAGTCCCCTACCGCATCGTGCGCAACACCGAAATGCGAGAGGGCGGCCTCAACGACCGTTTCGATGCTGTGCTGCTGACATCGCAAAGCTGGTCGTTGCTCTTGCATGGCGTCCGCCCGGGCGAGGCTACGGCCCGGCGCACACCCGAACTAGACGCCAAGGCACAGCAGCGTCCGGAATACGCCGGCGGCATCGGCTTAAAGGGTCTGGGCGAGCTGGACCTCTTCGTTCGGCGCGGCGGAGTCCTCATCGCTCTCGATCAAGCGGCGGATCTGCCCGTCGAGATGTTTCCGCTGCCGCTTCGAAACCCGGCGCGCGGCGGCTCCGGAGCGCGCTTTGTCTGCCCCGGCTCGCTGATCTTCCTGCGCGTCGATACCACCCACCCGCTGGGCTTCGGCATGCCGGCGGATACGATCGCATTCTGCGGGAGCAGCCGGGCGTTCGAGACCACGCTGCTCGATTCGGAGAACAAAGGGGAGCGCGAGGTGCGCGTGGCTGCCCGCTTTGCCGAGAGGGACTTGCTGGCCAGTGGCTGGATCTCCGGCGAGCAAGCCGTGGCCGGCAAGCCGGCCGTGGTGGAGGTGCGGCACGGAGCGGGGCGCGTTATTCTGTTCGCCATCCGCCCCCAGTTCCGGGGCCAGACGTTCGGAACGATGAAGCTGCTGCTGAACGCTATCTATCTGGCTTCGGCCCGCGAGCTGAACTGAGCGCGCGTGCGTCCCCTCCTTACCCGCTCCGGGTGGCATCGCCAGCGGCCGCGCCGGGCGTCCCGCTACAATAGCGGCCAGAGGAGGACACGATGTCCGAAGAGAAAACTACCGCCACCGCAACGAATCTCATCTGGTTCCTCGCCGGGGCCGCTATCGGCGCCGCCGTCGCCCTGCTCTATGCCCCTCAATCCGGCGCCGAGACGCGCCGCGAAATCGGCCGCCGCGCCGACAAGGGCCGAGAGGCCATCACTGAATCCGGCCGGGACATGGTCGAGCGCGGGCGCGACCTGTACGCGAAGGGAAAGCGCATCGCCGACGAAGCGGCGGAGATCTTTGACCGCGGCCGGAAGTTGGTCGAGGGCTGATGGCGATGACCACCCCGATCGACCTCGCCTCACTCCCGGTATTTCAGAACGAGCGATGGACGGACTTCTCGGCCGAAGCGAACCGCGCCGGGATGCGGAAAGCGCTGGCGCTCGTCGGCTCGCGGCTCGGCGGCCACTACGATCTGCTCGTGGGCGGCGAACGGGTGCGATCCGGCCGGACGATTCGCTCGATTAATCCCTCGCGCCCGTCCGAAGTGGTCGGCATGGTGGAGAAGGCCACCGCGGAACAGGCGGCGCGGGCCGTCGAGTCAGCCCATGACTACTTCGCGGAGTGGAAACGCGTTCCGGCCGCGGAGCGGGCCGCCGTTCTGCTGCGCCTCGCGGAGATCATCCGCCGCCGAAAACTCGAGTTCGACGCCTGGCAGGTTTACGAGGCCGGCAAGACCTGGATCGAAGCCGACGCCGACGTCTCCGAAGCGATTGACTTCTGCGAATACTACGCGCGCGAGGCCCTCCGGTACGCCAACCCCCCATCGGTGCCGCAGTTTCCCGGCGAGCGCAACGAGCTGCGCTACATTCCGCTCGGCGCCGGTGTGATCATACCGCCTTGGAACTTCCCGCTGGCGATCATGCTGGGGATGACCACGGCCGCGCTCGTCACGGGCAACACCGTGGTCCTCAAGCCTTCGAGTGATACGCCGGTGATCTCCGCGGTGTTCCTGGACGCCCTCCTCGAGGCTGGTTGCCCGCCCAAGGCGATCCAGTGGGTGCCTGGCGCCGGCGGCGAGATCGGCGACCTGCTGGTCGAGCACGCCCGGACCCGCTTCATCTCGTTCACCGGCTCGAAGGAGGTCGGACTCCGGATCAATGAGCTGGCCTCCAAACCCCGGCCCGGTCAGATCTGGATCAAACGGGTCGTGGCCGAGATGGGCGGCAAGGACGCCATTCTCGTGGACAGCGAATGCGATCTCGATGCCGCGGTCCAGGGAGTTCTCGTGTCGGCCTTCGGCTTCCAGGGCCAGAAGTGCTCGGCCTGCTCGCGCGCCATCGTCGACGCGCGGGTCTACGACGCCTTTCTCGAGAAACTGAAGGCGAAGACCGATGCTATCCGCGTCGGACCCGCCGAGGATCCGGACAACTACATGGGGCCCGTGATCAACGAGTCCGCTTACCGGAACATCCTCGGCTACATCGAAGTCGGACGCAGCGAGGGCCGGTTGATCAGCGGCGGCGGGCCGGTCGAATCCTCCACCGGAGGTTACTTCATCGCCCCCACCGTAATCGCCGACATCGAGGCCAAGGCGCGCATCTTCCAGGAGGAGATCTTCGGGCCGGTGCTCGCCGTCGCTAAGGCGCTGGATTTCGACCATGCCCTCGCGCTGGCCAACGATTCCGAGTATGGCCTTACCGGGTCGGTCTACAGCCGGAATCGCGCCAGGCTCGAACGCGCGGCCGAGGAGTTCCACGTCGGCAACCTGTACTTCAACCGGAAATCGACCGGGGCGATGGTCGCCTCGCATCCGTTCGGCGGCTTCAACATGTCGGGGACGGATTCCAAGGCCGGCGGACCCGACTACCTGCTGCAATTTCTCCAGGCTAAGTCCGTCGCCGAATTGCTGCCCAGCTAGCGGGCTGGAGCGAGGCAGGGCGGGGCCGGCTAC
>CAYRPT010000232.1:0-6485 GCA_964425895.1 uncultured Solibacteraceae bacterium
GAAGGACGGAGAGGAGTTGCACGGGATCATCGAGTGGTATGACAAGTGCTGCTTGAAACTGAACCGGGACAACCAACCGAACCTGGTCGTTTACAAGCCGAACATCAAGTACATGTACAAGGCCTGATCCTGGCCGACTCTCATCCGGACTCCTGCCAGAGAGGGCGGGAAGCGTAGAGTGAAGCTCCCGTTCCGGTTGGAGCTACGCCTTGAGCAAAGCCTCCGCCGCCCTCAGTGATTCCTCCAGCACGGCTCTCCAGGGGGAGTTGCCGACGGCGAGCACGCAGGCTGGGGCGACGCTGGAGGGGCACCAGCGGTGCAAGAACCGCGCGCAAGGATAACCGGCGAAGATCGAAAGCAGCGGGATCTTCGCGGCGGCCGCAACGTGTTGGCCGGCGGAGTCGTAACCGACGTACAGCCGGCTCCGCGCAATCCGGGCGGCGAAGGGCGCGAAGCTGCCATCCCAGGTCTCGATCCGGTCCGCAGGAACGCCGGAAGCGGCGATGGCTTGAGTGGCGCGAGCCTGCTCGCCGGGCCCGAGGCCCTTGTCGACAAGCAACGGAAGGCCGAGCCGGGCGAGCTCCTTGAGCAGGGCCGCTTCGAACTCCGGCGCCAGGCTCTTGGCCGGGTTTTCACCCACCCCGAAGCTCACGGTGATCCCGGCGGGCCCGGCCGAACCCGGGGGCGGGGCGACGAAAGGCAAGGCATCCACCACCCCGAATGTCTCCGCCGCCCAGCGCCGGGTCAGCATTGCGAGTGACTCGTCGCCGTCCCGTCCGTACGAGCGGCTTTCGAACAAGTAGTAATTCTCCTCGGGGCAGACCGGCAACAGCCCCAACTGCGTCAGCCGCGAGTCGGGATCCATGACGATCGAATCGGGCTCGGTGAGCCATTCGCGCAGGGCGAGGCCGTGCTCCACCCGGGATCGAAGATCGCCGTTCTTCCGGTAATCGGCCGCGATGTGCCGGATTTGTGGGTCGCCGGCGAACAACTCGGCCGCTTTCCGGCTGCCGACGAAGTGGATCTCCGCCTGGGGGAAGCGCTTGCGGGCGGCGTCCAACAGGATACTGGTAATGGCCACGTCCGCGCCAAGGGTGACCCGCGACAGCACGAACACCTTCGCCGGAGGCTGGCCGGAGAAGTGGCGTGCACGGCGGACGCGGTCGTAGCGTGCTCGCAGCGCGGCGGCCTGCAAATCCGGATGGACGCGGTTCACGACCTCTGAGAACAGGGCCGCATAGACGTCACACAGGGCCGGTTCAAACCGGTCCGAGAGCCCTTCGGCGAGCTCGCGGAACAGAGCCTGCGAGGCGGCCGCGGCCGGCTCTCCCTCGCCGGCGGCCTCTTCGAGCAGGCTGCGCCACTCCTCGGCCGGCGGCGGCTCTCCGCGCAGGCAGCATTCGAGAACGGCAGCAGCCCGTTCAGCCGGCGAGATATTTCCCAACCAGGAGCTCCAGTTTCTTGCGGGTGGCCTCGGGAACCGCCCCCTTCTCGGTAATGAGCGCGTGCGAGAGCGCGCTGCCGCAGCAACAGGTCCTTCCGTCCGGCATGGCAACCACGGCGGACCGGACCACCCGGGCCGCGTTGGCGGCGTTGTTCTGCAAGTTCCCCAGGATCTCCTTGACGGTCACGGCATCGTGGTCCGGGTGCCAGCAATCGTAGTCGGTGATCATGGCGATGGTGACATAGCAGATCTCCGCTTCCCTCGCCAGCTTGGCCTCCTGGAGGTTTGTCATGCCGATGACATCCATGCCCCACCGCCGGTAGACGTTGGACTCGGCCACCGTGGAGAAGGCGGGTCCCTCCATACAAAGGTAGGTGCCGCCCTTCTTGGCGACCACGCCATTCTCGCGGCACGCGTCCACCACCAACTCCGCCAACTGGGGGCAGACGGGATGGGCGAAGCTGACGTGGGCCACCAGGCCTTCTCCGAAGAAAGTGGAGGCCCGGCCGCGGGTCCGGTCGAAAAACTGGTCCGGGATGAGGAACTCGAGGGGACGGTGCTCCTCCTTGAGCGACCCGACCGCGCTGAGCGAGAGAATCCGCTCCACGCCGAGCTTCTTCATCCCCCAGATGTTCGCGCGGAAGTTCAGCTCCGACGGGCTGATACGGTGGCCGCGCCCGTGGCGTGCCAGAAAAGCGACGCGCCGCCCCGCCAGTTCCCCGACCACGTAAGGGTCCGATGGATCGCCGAAGGGCGTTTCCATCCGGACCTCTTCCTCGACGGCGAATCCGGGCATGGAATAGAGTCCGCTGCCGCCGATGACGCCAATTTCTGCCTGCAAACGAAACCTCCTGTGGCGAGCCGCCGCGCGGGGGCGGCCTCAGACGATCCTTTCCCGTTCGCGGTCCCAGCGTACGGTCCGATCCTGTTTCCAGCTTTCGAGCGCCATGGCGCACGCCACCGACACGCGGTAGCCGGTCTCAATCGGGCAGTTCGCCGGGGCGCCGGCGCGGATCGCGCGGAAGAAGTTGGCGACGTGGCCACGAGGCGCCGTAGGGGTCCGGCCAAGGATCTCGCGTCCGCCCGGGCGGTTCACCCGCTGCGGGAAGCAGCGGATCTGCTGTCCCCGCTGGATGGTGCCATCGGCGCCGAGAACGAACTCGGCGGTTCCAAGGTGGTTGTTGCCGCAGCCGCCGTCCCAGGAAACGAGCAATCCGGCGGCGTGCTCCATCGCGACGCTCATGGTGTCCGGGAGATCGCGGCCGTCGTTCCAAAGGTAGCGCCCGGCACGCATCGTCACCGCCTCAGGGATTTCCAGGCCGAGCACATGGTACCAGAAGGCGAGCTGCTGGCTGAGCCCGTCACATACCTGGCCGGCCGAGTAGTCGCGGTACAACCGCCAGTTGGCGAACCTCTCGGCATCAAAGGGCCGGGGCGGGCCGTCACCGAGAAACAAGCCCCAGGCCACGCCACGGGCATCCATGTCCGGATAAACCGGGCGGCGGCCCGGCGGCCGGCCGTTGGGGGCGTTACGGTAGTCGTGCGCGCGAATCGCCGTCACCCGGCCGACCCAGCCCGCTTCGAGAAAGCGGACGGCGTCCTCGGCCATTCCCGACGAGCACCATTGGTGCCCCGTCTGAACCACACACTCCGGCGAGGCCTGGCGGGCGGCCCGAACAGCCTTCGCTTGATCGACGCCGAGCGCAAGCGTTCGCTCCACGTAGACGTGTTTGCGCGCCGCCAAGGCGGCGGCGGCGTGGGCGGCGTGGAGATGCTGTGGTGTGGCGATGAAGACGGCTTCGAGGCCGGGGAAGTCGAGCAACTCCCGGTAATCGACGACCAGCCGCGCGCCCGGGGCCGCGTGCGCCGCTTGCTCGCGCCGGGCCCGGTAGACGTCGGCCACCGCCAGACACTCGCCATCCTCGGCCAGCGCCTCGCGCAGAAGCTGCAACCCCCGCTCGCCGGCGCCGATGAGGCCGAACCGGACCGGTTCGGCCGGGCTCACAGCGCCGCGGCCGGCCGGCGTCAACGAGCCAGCGATGCCGCCGGTGATCGAGCCAATGAAGTTGCGTCGGGAGGGCATGCTTCCGGAATCCTCATCGTAGCAGGAAGAAAGAAGCGTTCGAGCCGGCCGATCGGATGAGGCGGGCCGCATCAGGCCGGGAAACGGTCGACCTCCGCCCGGGTTGGTATCGAGGCTTGCGCTCCGAGGCGCGTTACCGAGATGGCGGCAGCCGCGTTAGCGAACCGCAGAGCCTCCTCGATGGAACGGTTCTCGGCCAGGCCGATGGCCAGGGCGCCGTTGAACGTGTCGCCGGCGGCTGTCGTGTCTCTGGCCTCCACCGGGAAGCCCGGAACGTGATGGGCGCGTTGCCGGTCGGCATAGAAACATCCGCGGCCGCCAAGCTTCAATACCACCGCGCCCACGCCGACGGCCAGCAGGGCCCGGGCCAGGTCCGGCGCTTCCTCCAAGGTGACTTGGGTTACCGGGCGCCCCAAGAGGATGCAGGCTTCGCTCTCGTTGGGAGTGAGGATGTCCACCTGCGCAAGTAGTTCGGGCGCGAGCGCCCGCGCAGGCGCCGGGTCGAGAATCGTGAGCGCCCCTTCGCCGCGCGCCAGGGACAGCGCCGCGTGCACCGCCGGCAAGGGGGTCTCGAGCTGAAACAACGCCAGGCCTGATGCGCGGAAGGCGGCGCGCATCGGCTCGACGTCGTTGGCGCCCAGCGCGAGGTTCGCCCCGGAGGCGACGACGATGGAGTTCTGACCACGGCGGTCCACCCAGATAAGCGCCACGCCGGTCGGCGCGGACCGCGTGGCGTGCACGCCGCTGACGTCCACGCCGGCGGCGGCCAGGCTGGCCTTCAGATGGTCGGCGAACAGATCGTAACCGACGCGCCCGATCATCCGCGCGGCGATCGAGGGGGATCCGAGCCTGCCGGCCGCGCAGGCCTGGTTGGCGCCCTTTCCGCCGGGGATCATCTGGAAGTCGCGGCCGAGCACCGTCTCGCCGGGCGCGGGCAAGTGATCCACCGTCACGACGAAGTCCATGTTCAGACTCCCGACGACGGTGACGGCGGGCTTCATGCGTTCAAGTCGATCCCGAGCTTCCGGAGCTCTTCGGCGTAATAGCGGCGAAGGAGCAGGTCCCACTCCTCGCTGCCCTCGGGAATGTCGCGCTTCTGAGAGCGGATCTTGGCGCGGGCGGCGCGATCCACCTTGTCCTCCTTCTGGAGGATGTCGGTAATCTCGGCGACGATGGTGAGGCGCGCGTCGTTGGTGTCGCGCTTCAGACGGAAGGCGCGGGACTTGCGCAACATCGCGACGATCTTGTGCGAGAGGTCGTTGATCTTGTCCCGGCTGAGCTTCATCGAGTCGCCCGTGTCGCGCCCCGAGGCCCGGATCACCCGGCGCTGCGAGATCAACGTGTTCTTGATCTTCCGGAACATCTCCTGGTAGCTGACGCCCTCGCGGCGCATGTACTCGCTGTATTGGGCGAGGATCTCACGCACCTCGTCGTTCAGGCGGTCCTCGATGGCGAGGTCCTCCTCGATCAGGCGGGAGATGACTTCCACGGCGCCCTGGGGATTCTGAACTTCAAATGTGCCGGGGGTCAGCTTGTTGACCAGTTGACGGGCGAGGTAAGCTACAAATTCCCTGGAAAGCAGCATTCTTGAGAGAACCGTCCGGAAACGGCTGCCATGGTGGGTGACGCGGCCGGCCGGCTCGTCACACCACTCGTTAGTGTATCGACCGGGGGCGAGGAGTGTCAAACGCGACGCCCGGACGGCGACGCGCGGGCGACGCGCGGGTGGTGCGGCGGCCAGAGGCGGCAGCGCCTGGAAGCGAGCCGTGGAGCGGGGCGCCGGACTCGCGCTCCCTGGGTCCCCGTGGTAGAAGTCTCGAAGTCGATCTGACCGAACGGCAAATCAAGAGCTTACCGGCATTCTGACAAGCCGGTACCGACTTCTGCCACGGGCTGCTGGGGCGAGTGTCGCCTCTCGCCGTCTCCCCCGGACACAAAAAAGCCCCGGCCGAGGCCGGGGCTGTCACGTACAAGGAAAACGGAAGGAGGCCTTAGACGGTCTTGCGGCGCCGGAGCAGATACAGCCCGCCGAGACCAAGCGAAAGGAGGCCGTAGAAGCCGGGTTCAGGGACGGGAGTGTTGACGAATGCGTCGCTGTCCTCGTTGATCCCGATTGCCTGCACGTGCAACCCGACTCGGAGTGCGCCACTATTCAGAGCATTGATAATATCAGCATACGTACCGCTTCCCAGTGCGAGACTGATTGTGACCCATTCAGAGGCTGCGTCGACACCGTTCGGGCTCGGCGGGGAATCCGAGTCAGCCGAAAAATCTGCAGTGAAGCCGATGGTCCCCCCCTCCGGTAAATCCGCAGGACTTGCTGGCGAAGCAAAGGCCACACCGGCGCCGCTGTCGCTGATGCTTGAAATCCCGGTGAACAGAGCCAGAACCTGATCGAAGTAGATATCGGTAATGGACGAGGCGGTCCCAACCGCATTCGTGAACTTGAAATCCACGTTCGCGCCGCTATCAATCACATCCACCAAGAGCTGACTTGCCACCGAGGATGCAATCCCCGAGTTGTTGGAAATGTTTACAAAAGTGAATTGAGCGGAGTACGCCGGCGTAACACTGATCACGAGGCACAAAGCCGCTACCAGCACCAACAGTGTCTTCTTCATCTTCATCGAATCTCCTCCCGTCGAAATGCCACTTTGGGCGCTGCTCTTTCCAAGCTTCCTTATGTCCAGAGTAAGGGCAGGGGCTTGGGGTTGTCCAGACTCGGGCATTAGAACAGTACACCGGTTCAGTACTGGTACTGCGGGCTTTCCTGCATGCGATGGCCGAAACTACGGCGAAGACGCGGGCCACCGACCACCTTGCGCCAACCGCCGGAGCCGCCCGCGGGATAACGCGCTGACGCCGCACCCTCCACGGATCACCTTGCGGATTCGTGATGTTAGCCTGAAGGCGATGGGCCGGTTCCTGGTGATGCTGATGCTGACGGCTGCCAGTGCC
>CAYRPT010000233.1:0-6477 GCA_964425895.1 uncultured Solibacteraceae bacterium
GGCCGCGGCGGCCACTGGTGCTCCACCGGGAAGGACGCCGTCAAGCGATGCCGGCCGCGAGTCAGGAGACCGGTTTCCCGCCCCCAGAAGTGTCGTTCGTTTGCGTGGGAGAACGAGGGCATGCGCGAGGCGTATTTGCACTCTGTCTGTCTTCCGCCGGGAGTGTCTCGATGGACATACAAGGGATGAGCCTGTTTCGCGTTGCGCGCGAGCGCGACTGGGACTGGACCGCCGTGCTCGATTGCAGCGAGGCCGTGAACCCGCTGGGGCCCGCGCCTGGTGTGCGCGGCGCGATCGTGGAAGCGCTCGACCGGATCGCGCACTACCCCGAGCCGTCCCCGCAGGTTCTGCTGGATACGCTCGCCCGCCGCTGGCAAGTGGCGCCGGAACAGGTGCTGCTCGGCAACGGCGCCACCGAGCTGGTTCACTTCACGGCGCGGCAGTGGCGCAAGGAAAACGCCACCCTCGCCGTCCCGCTCTACCCCGAATTCCACCGCGCCCACCCGGCCGCGCCCACGGTGAAGTGGAGCGAGCCTCATCTCTGGCCCGAGCAGGGCTTGTTCGTTTTCGCTCAGCCGAACAACCCCATCGGGCAGACCCTGCCCTTCGGCCGCGTGCGCGAGTACCTGCTGCGCACGGTGAACCCCGTTCTCGTGGACGAAAGCTTCATCGAGTTCACCGATTCGCCCTCGGCGATCTCGTTGATCGGCCGCCGGCCCAATCTCTTTGTGCTGCGATCGCTCACCGCCTTCTACGCCCTGCCCGGGTTGCGCATTGGGGCGCTGGTCGGTGACGCGGGGAACCTGGCGGCGCTCCGGGAGCGGCGCGAACCCTGGCAGGTAAACGTGCTGGCGGAAGCGGCCGCGCTCGCCAGCCTGCGGGACCTGGATCACGCCGCGCGGTCCAAGTCGCTGGTAGCCGCCGAACGGGAGTGGTTGTGGGATCAGTTGAGCCGCATTCCGACCCTCACTCCGGTCCGCGGCGAGGCGAACTTCCTGCTGGTCTATCTCACCCGGGGCGCCGGCGGCATGATCCGGTTCCTCGAAGATCACAAGATCCTCGTACGGGACTGCACCGGCTGGCCGGGTATTGAAGGAGAGGCAATCCGGGTGGCGGTCCGCACGCGGCCGGAAAACGAGCGGCTGGCGGGCCTGTTGCGGAGGTACATCTGCGGATGAATCGGATGGGCGGGAGTCGATTCGCCGCCGCGGCGGCCTCGTGCCGTCTTGGCATCGCCCTGCTTTCGCTCTCCGCCGTCACGCTGTGGGCCCAGCCGGCGCGCATCGTGTCGACGGCGCCCTCGATTACGGAGATGCTCTTCGCCCTGGGCCTGGGCGGGCGCGTGGCCGGCGTCACCGAGTATTGCCGCTACCCGGAGGACGCTCTGCGCGTCCGGAAAATCGGCACCTATATCCAGCCCAACATCGAAGCCATCCTGAGCCTGACGCCGGACCTCGTGGTCATCCAGGAGAACCCGGCGCGCCTCAAGGAGAAATTCGAGGCGGTCGGCCTCAACGTGCTCGAGCTCCGGCATACCACCGTAGCCGACGTCTATGAATCCATTTCCATCCTGGGACGGATGACCGGCGCCGGCGGCCGCGCCACGACGCTGAACGCCTTGATTCGCGGGCGTCTGGACGAGATTGCCAGCCGAACCGGCCGGCGGCCGCGGAGGCGCATGATGTTCATCGTCGGCCGCACGCCCCATGCCATTGAGGGGCTGGTGGCCGTGGGGCGCGCCTCGTATCTCAACGAGCTGATCGCCATCGCCGGCGGGGAAAACGTCTTCGCGGCCGCCGCCGCGCCGTATCCGAAGGTATCGCTCGAAGAGGTACTGGCCCGCGATCCGGAAGTGATCATCGACATGGGCGAGATGGCCGACACGGTGGGCGTCACGGAGGAACAGAAGCGCCGGGTGGTGGAGCTCTGGCGGCGCTATCCGAACCTGGCGGCCGTGCGCCGAGGGGCGGTGTTCGCCGTGGCCTCGGACATCTTCGTGGTGCCCGGCCCGCGCATGGTGGACGCGGCGGCCGCGTTCGGCCGCATGCTGCATCCGGAGGCCGGCTGGTGAAGACGCTCTTCAGGCTGCGCGATACGCGCATGCGCTACGGCGGGGCGACCGTGCTCGACGTGGACGGCCTGGAGTTCGCCGCCGGCGAGATGGTGGCGGTGGTGGGCCCGAACGGCGCGGGCAAGTCCACGCTTCTGAGCATAATGGCGGGTCTTCGCCCGGGCTACTCGGGCGGCTGTGAGTTCGAAGGGCGGGAAGTCCGCCGGTGGCCGCGGCGCGAGTTCGCCCGCGATGTCTCGTTCGTCCCGCAGAGCCTGCGCCTGGAGTTTCCCTTCACGGCGGAGCAAGTGGTCCTCATGGGACGCACACCCCATTGTGACGGACTTTTCGATGGCCCGGCGGATCACGAGGCGGTCGAGCGCGCGATGGCCACCACCGACACGCTGGAGTTCCGGGGGCGCGATTTCCGCTCCCTAAGCGGTGGGGAGCGGCAGCGCGTGGTGCTCGCCTCCGCCCTGGCCCAGGAACCGCGCGTGCTGCTTCTGGACGAGCCGGCCTCGTTCCTCGATATCAAGCACCAGTTGGCCATTCAGCGGATTCTGTGCGAGCTGTGCGGCGCCGGCAAGCTCGTGGTGGCCGCCACCCACGATCTGAATCAGGCGGCCGCGTTCGCCGGCCGGGTCATCGTGCTGCACAAAGGCCGCGTGGCGAAGAACGATGCGCCGTACCGCGCGTTGCGGCCGGAGACGATCCGGAACGTGTTCGAAGTCGACGCCCGGTGGGAGCAGGGTTCCGGCGGACGGCCGTGGATACGCTATGGGGAGTAGAAGCGGAGCTTTGGCCGCATGCGTGGTGGTGATGCTGGCGGTCGCCGTGATCGCACCGCTCATCGGGTCGGCGCGTATCGACTTCGGCAAGGCTCTCGCCGGCCAGTCGCCCGACGCCGAGATCTTCTTCCGGGCACGCCTGCCGCGAGTCCTGCTGGCCCTGCTCGTGGGCGGGGCACTGGCCGTCACCGGCGTCCTGTTTCAGGCGCTGGTGCGCGACGCCCTGGCCGACCCGTATGTGCTCGGCGTGGCCGCCGGTGCTTCTCTCGGCGCGGTACTCGCCATCTGCTTCGGGTGGCGGGACGCCGGTGGAATATCCGGCATCTGGCTGGCCGCCTCCGCGGGGGCGGCAGCGGCTCTCCTGCTCGTGATCGGCATCGCCACCCAGGGACGGCGCATGTCGTCGTTCACGCTGTTGCTGGCCGGGGTCACCATCAACTCGATCTGTGGGGCCGTCATTCTCTTCCTGCACAACATCGTGGAGTTCAGCCAGAGCTTTGTGGTCCTGCGGTGGCTGATGGGCGGCATCGAGCCGGTGGCCTACTCGGTTGCCGCCTGGCTGGGTGCGCTCGCCCTCATCGTCACCGGGTACGTCCTTCTCCATGCGCGCCAATGGAACTTGCTGTCGGTGGGTGAGGACTGGGCCGCCGCCCGTGGCGTTCCGACGCAGCGAATGATGGTTGCCGGGTTTGTGGCCGGCTCACTGCTCACCGGGACGGTAACCGCGATCACCGGGCCGATCGGTTTTGTGGGTCTGATCGTGCCGCATGCTTTGCGCATCAAGTGGGGGGCGGATCACCGTTTTCTGATTCCCGCATCGTTCTTCGTTGGGGCGTCGTTCCTGGCCGTGTGCGATACGGTCGCCCGCACCGCCCTCGCGCCCGCCGAGATCCCGGTGGGGGTTATCACGGCCATGCTCGGGGGGCCGTTCTTCATCTGGCTGCTGCGGTCCAAGCGGAGGAGCCTGTGGCTATGAAGGCGCCGCTTTCCTCCGTCTCCGGACGCCGCCCGAGCCGTGGTGTAAAGCCATGGCTCTGATCCTGATCGGCGGCGGCTCACGCAGCGGGAAGACGGCGTTCGCGATCGAACGCGCGCGAGCGCAGGGTCCGCGCCGCGCCTACATCGCGACGGCGGAGACGCTGGACGACGAGATGAAGGCCCGGGCCGAGGCCCACCGGTCCGAGCGCGGGCCGGATTTCTTGACCTTGGAGGAACCCCTCGACGTGGCCGGCGTACTGGAGGGCCGGGGCGGGGGGTTCGACGCGGTGGTGATCGACTGCCTCACCATCTGGTTGAGCAATCTCCTGCTCGCCGGGCGCGACGGCAAGCGCGAAGGCGCCCGGTTCCTCGAAGCGGCCCGGGCCGCCACGGCGGCTGTTCTGTGCGTCACCAACGAGGTCGGCTGCGGTATCGTCCCGGACAACGAGCTGGCCCGGCGGTTCCGGGACGAGGCCGGCTGGCTCAACCAGCGCGTGGCGGAAGCGGCCGACGAGGTCTACTGGATGATCTTCGGCTGCGCGATGAGGGTCAAGTAGCGTGCGCCGGCTGCTGGGGGCGTTTCAGTTTCTCACGGTCATCCCGATCCGCGGCTCGACCGCGCCGCCCTGGCAATGCGCCGCTTTCTTTCCCCTCGTGGGAGCAGCCCTCGGCGCCGCCGGGGCATTGATTCTGATGGCCTCCGAGCCGCTCTGGCCGGTCCAGGTGCGGGCGCTGCTCGTCGTCGCATTCTGGGTGCTGATCACCGGCGCGCTGCACGAGGACGGCCTGGCCGACGTCGCCGACGCCTTCCGCGCCGGGCGTCCGCGCGAGGAAATCCTGGCCATCATGAAGGACAGCCGCATCGGTGTGTTCGGCGGCCTGGCGCTGGTCCTGTCGGTGGTGTGGCGGTGGCAGACACTCACGGCGATGAGGCCGGATTCGCTGCCCGCGCTGACGGCGGCGCTCGCTCTTTCGCGGGCCTCGATCGTTGTGCTGGCGCGTCTCTCCTCGCCCGCCACGGAGGGCATGGGATCGGCCGTCGCCGCCCGCGTATCGGCCGGAGCGGCCGCCATTGCGGGTTTGCAGGGGGCTGTAGCGGCCCTGTTTTGCGGACCGGTGCTGGCGGCCGCGCTAACCGGGACGGCAGCGGTGGTGGTCCTGACGGCGCGCTGGTTCTTCCACCGCCATATCGGAGGTGTGACGGGCGATTGCCTCGGCGCGAGCAGCCAGGCCGTTGAGATGGCGCTACTGGGGGTGCTGGCATGTCGAAGCTGTATGTGGTGAGGCACGCCGAACCGGAGGTGACCGGGGTCCTCCTCGGCCGCACGGACCCTCCGCTGAGCGCGGCCGGCCGGTGCGACGCCGCCTCCCGGCTCGGACAGCTCGACGTCCGGATCGTTTATTCGAGCCCGCTCCGGCGGTGCCGGGAGACGGCCGGGGCGATTGGCGCGCCGCTGGTCGTGCTGGATAACCTGGCGGAAATCGCGCTGGGCGAATGGGACGGTCTGAGCTGGAGCGAAGTCGAGCAGCGATACCCGGAGCTGGCGCGCGCGAAGGCGGACGACTGGTTCCGAGTTACCCCGCCGGGCGGCGAACCATGGGACGCCTTTGCGGCGCGCGTGCGGGACGCCCTCGGCGTGATTCTCGCGGGTCCGTTGCCGGCGGCCGTGGCCGGGCACCTAGCCGCCAACGCTGTGCTGGCGGAGTCGCTGGCGGGCGAAGACCCGTACGCTTTTCGCCAGGATTACTGTGAGGTTCGCCGGTTTGAAGTGGGCGGCGGCAAATAGCGGACAACGAAGATATGGAGAGCCTGAAAGATCAGATCGAAAGCCGGTGGAACTCGCTGACCAAGCCGCCGGGGAGCCTCGGCCGTCTGGAGGAGATGGTTACGCGATATGGGGTGATCCGCGGCGAAGTCACGCCGCGCCTGGAGCGCAAGGGTATGTATGTCTTTTGCGCGGATCATGGCGTGGCGCGGGCGGGCATCAGCGCGTTTCCTCAAGAAGTGACGCGCCAGATGGTGCTGAACTTCCTCCGCGGCGGAGCGGCGATCAACGTTCTCTGCCGGCACTTCAACATAGCGCCGGTCGTCGTCGATATGGGCGTGATCGGCCCCGCCGCCGAGGGCGCGGTGGACCGCCGCATCGGCCCCGGTACGGCTAACTTCCTCGAAGGACCCGCGATGTCCGGCGAGCAGGCTGGGCGAGCTTTGGCCGCCGGGCGGGAGTTGGCCGCGGAGGGCGCCGGGCGCTACGATCTCTGCGCCGCCGGGGAGATGGGCATTGGCAATACGACCTCGGCGGCGGCATTGCTATGCGCCTTCTCCGGGCTGCCGCCCGAGGAATGCGTGGGCCGGGGAACCGGGTTGGACGATGCGGGTCTCGACCGCAAGTCCAATGCAATCCGCCGGGCGCTTGAAATCCACCGGCCGGACCCGCGCGATCCCCTCCGGGTACTGAGCGCGCTGGGTGGCTTCGAGATCGGGGCGATCGCCGGGTTCATCCTGGGCGCGGCCGCCCACCGGCTGCCGATTGTGCTGGACGGATTCATCTCGTGTTCGGCCGCGCTGGTGGCGCGGGCGATGGAACCGACCTCACTCGAAACGGTCTTCTTTTCGCACCGCTCCGCCGAGCGCGGCCACGCCCGGATGCTCGAGATCCT
>CAYRPT010000234.1:0-6475 GCA_964425895.1 uncultured Solibacteraceae bacterium
TTGATAGGAAACAGGACCTTATCCGAGTCGGAGTTGAAGCCGAAGGGAAACCACGCATCCACCAGATAGTCGGCGTTGACCGTGGTCGCCGGCGCGCCCACGCGCTTGTAGTACTCGAGCCCTTCGATCGAAAACACATCCGCTCCGTCCACGCTCAGGTTCGTGGGCAGGGTATAGGGAAAGATGCGGCGCTCGTCGTTGTCGAACAGCGGCTGGGTGAATTCGAGGTCGCTCACCAAACGCAGGGAATTCGCAACGAGTTGCAGGTACGCGCGCAGGGTGCTGGTGGCGTTGTTGCGGGCGTCCATCGTCCCGTGGCCGAGGCTGTCACCCACACCGATCAGCGCCAGGCGGGAGGGCGCAGCTATGGCGCGCTCCGATGGTTCCGCCGCCCTTACATCCCATGCCGCTGTCAGCGCCAACACGGCCAGCGCCGCGCCCGCACGCATCCTTCCCTGGCAACCCGAGTTCCGCAAACTCATGGAAATCCTCCTCCACTGGCAGGGAAGGGCCGTCGCGCCTTCCCGCGTCCTTACAGTGTACTCCCGGCGTGGTCGCCGTCGATCGGCCCCGGACGGCGGGGAAGTACCTGTGGTACCCGGCCGCGGTAATTTGGCAGGCAGGCGGTGAACCGGGCAAACCTTTTTCAGTCACAACGAATTAGCTCTTTTTCTTCTATTAGTTAGACCTCCAGGCTTGACAACCGTGTGAGAGACTGCGGGTAGGGACTTCGCCTGCCGAGGCTCGCATTTCGGCGTGACAGAACGTTGGCTGGCACACCGGCGCCCGCCTGCGAGCTGCTCCGCGCCCCCGTGCGGCCACAGGCATTTCGCGAGCCTCCATAACACGTTCTGGACCGCGGTCCCGGCGCAGCACTCCCCAGGAAGACTTCGAAAGGAAGGAGCCAACAGGCTTGATGAGCAAATGGATTGTTTCCCTCCCGCTCGCATTCGCTTTCCTGCCCGTGACTGTACTTCACGGCCAGACAGCGGTCAACCTTAAGTACCAATCCCGTGGCGTCGATTTCTCGGAAGCGCCGTCCACGAAGGTCAGCAGGATGGGAACGGATCTGCCGCCATCCTGCGCGGTGGGGGAATCGTTTTTCAAAACCGACGCACCCCCGGGCCAGAACCTGTTTCTTTGCACCGCGCCCGGAACTTGGCTCCCTGCGGCGGCGAGTGCCTCCGGCGACGCCACCTCAATTCAAGGCAGCCCCATATCGGCCGAAACGCCCGTAGCGGCCGCCCAATTCCATGCCTGGGACGCGGTGGCTCAGGAATTCGCGCTCTTCACATTCGGGAATCTGGTGTCGGTCACCGCCAAGAGCATCAACGTTGCCACGGAATCGGTTCCCCAATACGCCGCTTCGGCCTCGCTGCCGCCATCGTGCGACCAATACGGCTTACTCTACTTCGACACGGACGCCGCCAGCGGATACAAGCTAAACTATTGCAACGGAGCCACCTACGAGACGGCGGGAGGTGCGCCCGCGGCGGCGCCCTACGATCCGTTCGATACGACGCAGAAGATCCTCGTGGAGAACTGGATGACCGGTTCGGTGTCCTCCGGTTTCATCGGCAATCTTTCTTGGGGAATGGTGAAGGTTGGCGGCGCCAGCGGCGGGGTTGCCTTCGCGTCACCCCACGGGATCAACATCGTGGCGACAAATGCTGTGAATGACTACACGTTGCTCGTGAACCCCGGGTCGAGCAATCACCGCCCGTTCGACCTCGATGCAACCACCTGGAAAGTCCTTCACATGGTCAAAGTGGGCAGCACGACGGACGCGGCGCGGTTCCTGCTTGGCTCGTGGGATACGCAAAACGTCACGATATCGAACGGTGTTTACTTTGAAATTCCCAACATCAGCGCCGCCAACGTCTGGCAGGCGTGCCTGGCGGCGAGCGGCGTCGCCGAATGTGTGCCGTTAGGCGTCGGCGCTTCTACCTCGACGTGGCAGGCACTGACGATCGAGCGGTCCCTCTCCGGGACCATCACTTTCAGCGTCGACGGCGCCTCCAAAACGTTTTGCGCCTCCGGATGCGATGGCGACCTGTCCCAACTGCCCGCCTCGGACGGCTATAGTGGCAACATCGCGATCGTCGGCCTCAACGGCACAATCAACACGGTGCTGCGTCTGCGTAAGTCAGTGACTCGGTTTGTTTTCTGAGGCGCTAACCGCGCGGCTGGGCGCCTCCGGCGCGAGGGGCCGCACGTCATTGAAAGAACGGAACATTCATGAAGGTTCCTTGGAGAGCCATGAAATCCATCTGTGTCCGCGCTGTCTTGCTGGCCGCAGGCGCTTCCGCGGCCTTCGCCCAGGTCACGCTCCAGGACTGGAAGTGTGCCGAGCCTCAGCTTACCGCCGGTAAACCTACGGTCATTACCTGCCCCGGTGGTCACGGCTTTCGCGCCGGAACCTCGCCGCGCCTGTCGTTTTGGGGCGCGACCGGCAACTGGCACCCGTTGAACACGATGCGGGTGGCGCGAACGCTGGACTACTTCAGCACGGCCGACACGGAGATCCGCATCGATAGCGTTTCACAAGTTGAAGTGCCCGTCACGATCATTGTGGGGTTGAGCACCACCGCCGACGAGCGGATCACCTGCGCTACGAAGGTGGACTACCTTACCCTCGGCGGCTGCACGCGCGCCGTGAACGGTATCGGCCCGAACCAGGCTAATACCAAGCAGATCTACCTCTATGCCGGACGGGCGTTCGACTACGTGGCCACCGTGGGGAATGACACGACTCTGACCATTCCCTTCGACTCCACCGGCTTCGGTCCGGCGGCGGCGGGAATCCATATGGAGTGGAATTCCGATAACCACACGCCATTCGCCCGCAAGGACAGCAACGCCTCGGCCGGCTACCTGGCGCAGCAGAACGAGGGTGTCTTCACAGTGCAAGCGCTTCCCAGGGATTGCTCGACGTACAGTTATTTCACCCAGTGCGCCGTCAAGCAGACCGCCGTGGACGCCTCCGGCTCCACCCAGTACAAACGCAACATCGTCGCTTACACGGTCTCCGGGGGAGTCGGCGCCGTCACCGTAGACGCCACGATGGGCGCATGGCTGGTCTCCGGCTACCCGGTGTACGTCTCCGGCATGGACGATGCCGACTTGAACGGCTGGCATCCCGTGCTGGCGAAAATCACTGACACGCAGTTCACCATTTCCCTTCCCGGCGAGCCGGACGGCGGGAGAACCTTCACCACCGCCACGGCGACCCTGACCGACGCCTCGGAGCCCTTCGCGTGGCTGTTCTATCCGCGTATCGGCTCGACGATGCAGAAGTGGAAAGATTGGGCGTTCAAGGAACCGAACGGCTGGAATCCCACCGTAAACCGGGTGCACTTCACCGCCCGCTGGACCGGCGCCAGTTTTCCGGCGCGGCAGCAGGGCCTTGCGACGGGCTCGTACATGGGACAGTTCGGAACCTACAGCCCATCGCACTGGTACCACTACGCCTACACGGACGTCTACAGGGACTCCTGGTACAAGGTGATCGTCACCTCGCAGGTTTCCCACCTGGTAGGCGCCGGCGGCGACGCGCAATACCCGTACGACGTCCAGCGCAACGGTCACGTCTACAACTACAACGCGGCCTATAACGGCCTCTACTTTGGGGACGAGATGCGGGAGGCCTACTTCCGGCTGGACACAAAGGACACCGTGGACTTGACCAATGCCAGTCTCGAAGCCGGTCCGGTTCGCCTCTACACCGTCAACGACGAGCCGGATGCGTTCTTCTCGACAGCGATGCTTTCCTGGAACGCCAACCGCGTCCTCACGAATGATCCCGGCTACACCATCGGTTGGTGGTCGTACAAGTATCAGCCGGTGGAGTTCGAAGTGCGGTGGAGCACGGCCGACAGTCTGAAAAACCTCGGCTGGAGCTCTGGCCAGTGCAAGGGCGGCGTTTGCGACGCGGATGACATCGTCAGCTTCGATCACACGAGCGACTATTCTTCGGCCATCTATCGGTCTGCGACCATGGCGGATCAAGGGCCGCAGATATGGTGGGGCATCCGCCCGCGCAACATCGGCCTCCTGGGCGTCAGCGGCGCCGGTGTGTCACCGATCTGGCTGATCACCTACGCCTGGCTCAATTACTCGGCCGGCGACACGGTGACAGTGGCCGGCGTGACGGGCAACACGGCGGCCAACCAAACGAACGTCCCGGTGGTCGCGTCGCGCCAGGCGCGGACCTGGCAACTCGAAACCGGAGAGTTGACGTCGCTCACCTCCGCCGCCGGGGTTTGCACCGCCGGGCTCAACGTGAATCACAACCTGACGCCCGGCTGGGTCGTGCAACTTCGGTGCTCGACGAACTCCACCTTAGGCACCACCCACAACCGCAAGTTCTATACCGTGACCTCCACTCCGGGGGCGAACTCTTTCACGTTTTCCTGTCCCGGGGTTCCCAATGGTGACTACACCGCGGACTACAGCACGGTAAGCTGCCCCCTGACGATCATGTCTCTCCCGGGTGTAGCAGTTGGGGGCACGGGCGACGGCGACTGGACGGGAGGCGGAACCATCAGCCCCACGGGCGATGGTAACTTCTTCGAGATCTCGTTCTCGGAGCCCCCCACGCCTCCGGTGCTGGCCGCTTCGCCGTCTTTCGGCTCCGTCCTGTTGTCCTGGACTGACAGCTCCGCCGGCGAATCGGGTTTTGTCGTCGAGATGGATGACGGGACAGGCTTCGCCGAAGTCGCCTCGCTCCCTCCGGACACCACATCGCATACGGTGGGCGGACTGGCGCCGGCCCATGTGTACTCCTTCCGGGTCAAGGAACTCGCCGGCGGCGGTCTGTGGTCGAACGTGGTGACCGTTCCGACCGGCGCTTCCGTGCGCGCCCGGCTCGCGAGCCCTCCCCGGTCGAGCAGCGTCGCGCTCCACTACATCGCGCCGTCGGCCGCCCCCTGCACCATCCGCCTGGAGCTCTCCGAGGACCAGGCTATCGAGCAGGTTGACGACACGCCTTATCGCTCGCGCAGCATTCTGCTCACGGGCCTGCTTCCGGAAACGAGCTATGCCTACGAGGTTCTCTGCGGCGCCGCCGGCTCTTCCGGCATTTTCGCCACCTCAGCCGCCTCCGGCGGCAATGGGGACGTGCCCGTGCGGGCGGCTCGTCCCGGCCAGGCCGACAACTTTGTGGTGGAGTACGGGCCCACGCTCGACTCCCTCACGGGACGGGCTGATACGGCTTGCACCAGCTCCCTCTGCGCGTTGACCTTCTCGCATCCGGCGGATTCGGGAGTGTGGGTGCGCCGCCGTTGGTGCAGCAACCGCGCCGCCGACCCGGCGTGCGCCGATCCGGCGAACGAATTGAGCCGGTCGTCTCCGGAGCTGGCCTCGCCGCGATAGCCGGAGGCGCCTTAACGGCCGCCGCCCGGCCGCCGGGAGGTGACGACCGGTTGGCTATAATGAGGGGCAACGTCAGCCGGACACGGGCCCGGCGCGCAATCATGAGGATGGCCCGCCCAAAACAGATGGCGCGAGGCGTACTGTGCGCGGCGTTCGGTTTCGCTGCTCTCCCGGCCGTCGCGCAGGTGATTCTCGAAGACTGGGTGTGCGGCGCCGCTCGCCACATCTCCAATTCCAACCCCGCGGTCGTTACTTGCGACACTCCTCATATGTATCTGCGCCAGGCCGCCAACGCCTGGGCCGCGGTCAACGGCCTCCACGCCGTCAGAATCCTGAACCCGGACCAGTTCGCGATTCCCGTGGATACAACGCCGTTCGGACCTTTTGAAGGGCAGAGCGTTTCCATCCTGCGCGGCAATCACCTGGCCGTCGGCCAGGACGTCTTCAACGGCGCACTGACAATCGCCGGCTACGGCGGTGTGCGCCTGTCCAGCCGGGTGGCGGAGGATAACACGCTGGAGGTGATCGTGCCGGACGGCTATACGACCACCGCCAACCAACGATGCACTCCGAATCCGATCGCCGCCTTCTCCGTTTCCCAAGGCGTAGCAACCGTCCTGATGGAAAAACCGGTCCCGCGGGAGAGCGGCGGGCGCAGGGTGGACCCCGGCCGGGAGATTCATTTTCGCAACCTCTCCGACGCGCGCTTGAACTCGACGGCGTATAAGGGCTCGGCGGGCGCCGACCAGCCGCACTACATCGCCGAGATCGCCGATGGAGGCTTGTCGCTGCGAGTTCCGGTGGCGGTGCCCGATGGCCAGTACACCGGTGACGGCGCCGGTCCCCCACTTCTCGTGGTGTGCCCAAAGAACATATTCAACTTCATGTACTTCACCCGTCAGGAGGGCACCGCATTTCCCTATCCCGAAGGCCGGGTCAGCAACTACGTCAAGAATCCACCGCTCCCGCTGACCACGAACCGCCTTCGGTTCTGGATCCAGTGGGGTCGCGACGTCGACCGGCGCGCCGACGGCAGTTTCCTGGCCACCGTGGGGACCTACGCCAAGACACCCGAGGATCCGGAGTCGATCGCCGAGCGTTT
>CAYRPT010000235.1:0-6439 GCA_964425895.1 uncultured Solibacteraceae bacterium
GAGGTCCTGGCCATGTTCATGTTCGAGAAGGCGGTACAAGGTAGCCGGAGATACTGGCTGTGGATCCTGGGCCTGTGCGCCGTGATGGGTGTCGGGTTTGTCTTCTATCTCCGGCAGTTGACGGAAGGGCTGGCGATTACCGGCTTAAACCGGGACGTCACCTGGGGTCTGTACATCGCGCAGTTTACCTTCTTTGTCGGCGTCGCCGCCTCGGCGGTAATGGTGGTGCTGCCCTACTACCTGCACAACTTCAAGGTCTTCGGCAAGGTCACGATTCTCGGCGAGTTCCTGGCCATTTCGTCGGTGGTCATGTGTATGCTGTTCATCTTCGTCGACATGGGCCAGCCGACCCGGGTCATGAACCTGATGCTGCACCCGACGCCGAATTCCATGATGTTCTGGGATTTCATCTCGCTGTCGGGATACCTCCTGCTGAACGCGACGATCGCGTTGGTCACCCTGAGCGCGGAGCGCAAGGGGGTGGCGCCGCCAAACTGGATCAAGCCGGTCATCCTTTTGTCAATCCCGTGGGCCGTCAGCATCCATACCGTCACCGCCTTCCTGTACAACGGCCTGCCGGGGCGCTCCTTCTGGCTGACGGCCATACTGGCGCCCCGGTTCCTCGCTTCGGCCTTCGCGGCCGGCCCCGCGCTCCTGATCCTGCTGTGCATGCTCCTGCGAAAACTCACGTGGTTTGACGCCGGCCGCGAACCTATTCAGAAGCTGTCGTTGATTGTCACTTATGCAATGTGCGTCAACGTCTTCTTCGTTTTGATGGAAGTGTTCACGGTGTTCTACAGCGGCATTCCGGAGCACAAACATCACTTCCAGTACCTGTTTGTCGGACTCGACGGCCGCTCGGCGCTTGTGCCCTGGATGTGGACATCGGTCCTCCTGGCGGCCGCCTCCCTGGTGCTGCTGATCGTGCCGCGATACCGCCGGAACGAGAAGATTCTCGCTTTCACCTGTGGTATCGTGTTTCTCTCGCTGTGGATCGACAAAGGTATCGGGCTCATCGTCGGCGGCTTCATTCCCTCGCCGTTGGGCGCCATCACCGAGTATTCGCCCACACTCCCCGAGGCCGGCATCGTGGCGGCGATCTGGGCGCTCGGGTGCCTGATGATCACCGTCTTCTACAAGATCACTCTCTCGGTGCGCGAGAGTGCCGCCTGAGCTGGAGGGGAATCCATGAAGCCTCGCATTAGCGAAGACTGGCTGGCGGTCTACATCGGCGTCTTCATTGTTCTGCTCGCGCTCGCCACGCTGTTCGGCGGGGATCTGCTGGGTTGGGCCGCCAAGTCGGAAGTCTGGAGCGAGCTGTCCGACTCGGTATCCACCGCTTCCAAATCGTTTGCCGGCCTTGGCGGCGTGATTCCGGCGGTCCTGACGTACGCGTTCCTGCTGATTCTCATGACTCTCGGCGCCCGCGCGCTCGGTGCGAGCGCCACGAAGTTCGCCGGCGCCTTTACGCTCGTCTTCTGGCTCTCCTACATTTGCATGCTGGCCGGGGGGTTTGCCTACATCGCCGCCACGCCGGACCAGCGGGCGAAGTTTGAGATCCCGTGGTCCCTCAGCCTGACGCCGGAGGCCGGCTACATCATTGCGCTGCTGGCCGGTCTGGTAATCGGCAATTTCGTCCCGGGGCTGGCCCAGAAGATGCGCGAGGCGATCCGGCCGGAGCTGTATGTCAAGACCGCCATTGTGATTCTCGGCGGAACCGTGGGTGTCAAGGCCGCTGAGCAGCTCGGGCTGGCGACGTCGGTCATGTTCCGCGGGCTGTGCGCGATTGTCGAGGCGTACCTGATTTACTGGGCCATCGTATATTTTGTCTCGCGCAAGTTCTTCAAGTTCAGCCGCGAGTGGAGCGTGCCGCTGGCCTCCGGGATCTCGATCTGCGGCGTTTCGGCGGCTATCGCCACGGGCTCGGCCATTCGCGCTCGTCCGGTGGTGCCGGTGATGGTGAGTTCGCTGGTGGTGGTGTTCGCCGTCGTGGAGCTGATCTTCCTGCCCTTCGTCGCCCAGAACTTTCTGTACAACGAGCCGATGGTGGCTGGCGCATGGATGGGACTGGCGGTGAAGACCGACGGCGCGGCGGTGGCGAGCGGGGCCATCGCCGATTCCCTGATTCTGGCCAAGGCGCAGGCGGTCCAGGGTATCCGGTACGAGCCTGGATGGATCATGGGTACGGCCACGACCGTGAAGGTCTTCATCGACGTTTTCATCGGCGTATGGGCTTTTATCCTGGCTTGGATCTGGGCGGCCAAGATCGAGCGGCGCGACGGCGATACGGTGCGCGCCGGCGAGATCTGGCAGCGGTTTCCCAAGTTCGTCATTGGCTATGTCGGGATGTTCGCCCTGATTCTGTTGATCGGACTTTCCGCTACGGATTTGATGCCGGCGGTGAAGACGGGTATGGGCGAGGCCAACATCTTCCGCGGGCTGTTCTTCGGGATGACCTTCCTGACCATCGGTGTCGTCTCGAATTTCAAGAAGTTATGGGAGGAGGGCATCGCCCGGCTGGCGGCCGTCTACGTGATCTGCCTGTTCGGTTTCATCATCTGGGTCGGGCTGCTGATCTCCTGGCTGTTCTTCCACGGCGTGAAACCGCCGGTGGTGTGACGGGACGTCCCGGAAAGGAGCGAATCGCATGGCGCCTGAGAATCCGAATCTGGTCGAAGAACTCCAGAAAATGGAGGAGGAGTACGAGGAACTGCTCCCCATTGAGAAGAAGCTGATCGGCTGGAGTGTGGCCATCGGCGTCATCGCCCTGGGCGTCCTCGTCTGGCTGAGTCACGCCTACTTCGAGGTGTGAGGTTGCCTGGCCCGACGCCTCGCCCGGCCGGTAGAATGAGCACGTGTACTTTCCCATCTCGGGCGTCGAATGTAATCCACTGCTCCCTCCCCTGGTAGCGTTCACGATCGCGTCGGCCGTGACTTCAGCAGGTGTCTCCGGCGCCTTTCTCATCCTCCCCTTTCAGATGAGCGTCCTCGGATTCACCAGCCCGGCGGTGAGCGCCACGAATCTGCTTTACAACATCGTCGCCATCCCAGGGGGTGTCTCGCAGTATATTCGTGAGGGCCGCATGGCGTGGCCCATCGCGATGACGACGCTGGTCGGCACCTTGCCCGGGATCTTCATCGGCGCCGTCATCCGAGTCCGGTACATGCCGGACGCGCACTCGGCAAAGGGCTTCGTCGGGCTGGTGCTGCTGTGGCTGGGATGGCGCATCCTGAGTGAGTGGTTTCGGCGCGTCACCGGACGCAGCGAGGCCCGCGACACGATCGCGGCACGGTTCCAGGGCCGGCTGCCGAGCGAAGCGCGCGTCCGCACGCGGTCGATCTCGTGGCGCCGGGTTGACTATGATTTTTGGGGCGAGACCTTCCACTTCAGCACGCCAGGCCTGCTCGCCCTGTCGTTCGCCGTGGGCATCGCGGGGGGTATCTACGGCATCGGCGGCGGCGCGATTATCGCGCCGTTCATTGTTTCGGTAATGCACCTGCCGGTGTATACGATCGCCGGGGCGTCCCTGTTCGGAACCTTCATCACGTCAATTGTCGGCGTGGGCTTTTTCGAGTATCTCTCGCGCCTCTCCGTGGCGGAGGGCCTGACGGTGCGGCCGGATTGGATGCTCGGTGCCCTATTCGGCGTGGGCGGACTGGCCGGCACGCACGTCGGGGCACGCCTCCAGAAATACCTCCCGGACCTCTGGATCCGCCTGCTGCTGGGCGTCATCGTAACCGGCTTGGCCGCCAGGTACTTGTGGCAGTTTCTGGTTGGGTGAGCCGCGCCGGCGCCACCATGCGGCCGCCGCCGCGCCTCAGCTACACTCAATTCCAAAAGGACTCATCCGCTGGAGGACAGAATTGGCCGTTGACGTAAAAGAGATCGCCGCCAACGTCGAAAGAGAGAGCGCGCTGCTGGGCCTGCTCCGGGCCGAGATCCACAAGGTGCTCGTCGGCCAGGAATACCTCGTGGAACGGCTGCTCCTGGCTCTGCTGGCGAACCATCACGTCTTGATCGAGGGTGTGCCAGGGCTGGCGAAGACTCTATCGGTGACGACGCTCGCCAAGACCATTCAGGCGACCTTCCGCCGTGTCCAGTTCACGCCGGACCTGTTGCCGGCCGACCTGATCGGGACCCTGATCTACAACCCCAAGAGCGGCGAATTCACCACCCGCAAGGGACCGGTCTTCGCCAACATCGTCCTGGCCGACGAGATCAACCGCGCCCCGGCCAAGGTGCAGAGCGCGCTGCTCGAGGCCATGCAGGAACGCCAGGTCACCATCGGCGACGCCAGCTACCCCCTCGATGAGCCCTTCCTGGTGCTGGCCACCCAGAACCCCATCGAGCAGGAAGGCACCTACCCCCTGCCGGAGGCCCAGGTTGACCGCTTCATGCTGAAGCTGAAGGTCACCTATCCGAGCAAGCAGGAGGAGCGCCGGATCCTCGATCGCATGGCCCGCTCTTCGCCCGATCTGAGCGTCAATCCAGTGCTCGATCCTCAGGACGTCCTGCGGCTGCGGCTGCTGGCGGATTCAATCTACATGGATGAGAAGATCGCCGACTACATCGTGGATCTCGTCGAGGCCACCCGGAATCCGGGCGCCTACAAGCTCGACATCGCCGGGCTGATCCGCTATGGCGCCTCGCCTCGCGCCAGCATCTTCCTCGCGATGGCGGCGCGGGGCCATGCCCTCCTCGACGGGCGCGGCTACGTCACGCCTCAGGACGTGAAGAGCGTCGGCATGGATGTGCTGCGCCATCGCGTCATCGTGAGCTACGAGGCCGAGGCCGAGGGCAGGACCTCCGAGGACATCGTCCAGCAGATCTTCGACACCGTGGAAGTCCCATGATTTCGAAGGAGCTGGCGGGCAAGATCCGCTACCTCGAGATCCACACGAAGAAAGCCGTCAACGACGTCCTTGCCGGCGAGTACCACAGCGTCTTCAAGGGGCGGGGCATGGAGTTTGACGAAGTGCGCGAGTACATCCCCGGTGACGAGATCCGGACCATTGACTGGAATGTTACGGCACGGATGGGTCATCCGTACGTCAAACGATACGTCGAAGAACGCGAACTGACGGTGTTGTTTCTAGTGGACCTCTCCGCCTCGGGCGCCTTCGGCAGCCGGGGAAAACTGAAAAACGAGGTGGCCGCCGAGCTTTGCGCGCTGCTGGCGTTTTCGGCCATCAAGAACAACGACAAGGTCGGGCTCATCGTGTTCACCGACGCGATCGAGCTCTACATCCCGCCCAAGAAGGGCGGCTTGCACGTGCTCCGGCTGATCCGCGAAGTCTTGAGCTTCGAGCCGCGGCAGACCCGGACCGACCTCGGCGCCGCCCTCGACTATCTCGGCCGCGTGATGCACAGGCGCGCGGTGGTGTTCCTGGTGTCCGATTTCCTTGCCGAGGGCTTTGAGACCCGGTTGCGCGTGGCGGCCCGGCGGCACGACCTGATCGGCGTGAGCATCACCGATCCCCGGGAGCGGGAGCTGCCGGCCGTTGGACTCATCGATCTGGAAGACGCCGAGAACGGGGAGATGGTCACTATCGATACCAGCGCTCCCGCGGTGCGTGAGCGCTTCGCCGCCTTGGGCGCCGAGCGCGACGCGCGGCTTCGCGGGCTCTTCCACTCCACCGGAGTCGATCACATCCGCATCGTGTCCGGACGCGACTACGTGCGGGACCTGGTGGCGTTCTTTCGCATGCGGGAGGGGCGCAGGTGAGTCAGCCGGTCTCCAGACGGCGGGGCCGGCGGCGGGCCGTCGCGTCTCTCGCGATCACCGGGACGCTGGCGTTCTGGAGCGCCTGCGCGCGCTCGGAAGATGAGAAAGCGGGGCCGCCGGCGATCGTCAGAACGTTCGCGCGCGATCCCTACTCCGTCAGTTTGCACGTCGCCCGCGACCGGGTCGCCACCGCCGACCTGCTGCGGGTCGAACTCACGGCTGCGGCTCCCGAGGGCGTCGATGTCCGGTTTCCGGAATTGGGTGCGGAAGCCGGTGAGTTCGGCATTGTGGGCCGGGCGGAGTCCGAGCCGCGCCTCGCGGGCGGGAACCGCGTCGAGCGCCGGTTGACGCTTGATCTGGAGCCGCCGCTGCCCGGGGAGTATGAGTTGCCGCCATTTCGGATCCGGTTCGAAGAGACCGAAGTGGCCACGGACCCACTGAAGATTACCGTCGAATCCGTGCTGCCGCCGGGCGAAGCGCCGGCCGACATCAACGAGATCGCTCCGCCGGTGGGGATGCCGGGCGGGCGGTGGTGGCTATGGGCCTTGCCGGGCGCGCTGTTGGGCGGGGCGGTCGTTTTATGGTGGTGGCGCCGCCGGCGGGCGGTGGCGATGGCGGTTCCGCTTCCGCACGAGATCGCGCTGAAGGCGTTGCGGGAACTGATGGCGGCCGACCTGCCGGCCCGCGGCCTGGCCAAGTTGTTCTATTTGCGC
>CAYRPT010000236.1:0-6434 GCA_964425895.1 uncultured Solibacteraceae bacterium
CTGCGGAGCTGCCAGAACGGCGGTTCCGCGAGGCCGGAGGTGCGGTGGTACCTCGCACGAGCCCACTGGCTGAATGGAAACCGGGAGGAGGCGGCGCGCATCTTTGAGGCTCTCCTGGTCGAGCAGCCGGATTCGCTGGAGACCCTGCGGGCCCTCGCCGCGCTTGCTCTTGAGGCCGGCAACGACGAGAGGGCTTTGCACCTTCACGAACGTCTACTGGCCCTCGGCGACCGTTCGGCCGAGGTCTGCTACAACGCCGGATTGCTGTGCCAGCAGTCGGGCCGCGACGCCGATGCCGTTCGCCTTTACCAAGAGGCGGTCGGCGAGAACCCGGAGTTGGCCGAGGCGCATCTGAACCTCGGCCATCTGCTCAGCCAGGCCGGCCGCCAAAAGGAAGCGATCTCCGCCTGGAGGCGCGCCCTGGACTTGAAGCCCGGACTCGCCGCCGGTTACTTCGGCGGCTGAGCCCCGCCGTAACAAGCCGCGGGAAAACGCCTCGGCACGAGAACCTGCCGTGGAGCGGGGTTGGTCCTGGTCAACCAGCCCTTCGAATTGCGGGGCCGGGGTCCCTACTGTATTCTCGGACTTGCTCGCTTGGGAGACGCTGCGATGAACAAGTACACCCTTCTTGCCCTTGCCTTCCTGCTGCCCGCGGACGCGGCCACCCTGCCCACGGCCACGCCCGAGGAGGCCGGCATGTCCACCGAACGGTTGCAGCGCATCGGCGAGGCAGTCAGGCGGCGGATCGACGCGAGCGAACTGGCCGGCGCCGTGACGCTGGTGGCTCGAAAGGGACGCGTGGTCCACTTCGAGACGCACGGGGTCATGGACCTGGAAACGGCGAGACCCATGGCCAGGGACACGCTCTTCCGCCTGGCGTCTTCGAGCAAACCCGTCACGGCGGCGGCCATCCTCATCTTGATGGAAGAGGGCAAACTGAAGCTCACCGATCCGGTGTCGAAGTACATTCCGGAGTTCAAGAACCCGCGGGTGATGATGGAGGCTGAGCGGGCTCCGCTGCCGATGGTGGATGGGCCCAACCCGGCGCCGAAAAACTACACCGTGCCGGCGGAGCGCGAAATCACGATCGCCGACCTGCTGACGCACACCTCCGGGCTCGCCAGCGGGGGGATCACCAACGCCGAGTTCGCGGCCTTGAGAAAGGAGCGGAAGCCGACCGACACGCTAGCCGATTTCATCCCCCGCCTGGGCGCGCTGCCGCTGGACTTCCAGCCCGGCACGCGATGGCGCTATAGCGGGCTGGCCGGATTCGACACACTCGGACGCATTGCGGAGATCGTTTCCGGGATGACGTTCGACCAGTTCCTGCGGATGAAGTTGTTCGAGCCGCTCGGGATGAGCGACACGTATTTCAACGTACCGGAGAAGGAACAGCCGCGCCTGGCGACGATCTACAACCGCACTGCGGAAGGTTTGCAGAAGCCCGCCAATCCGCTGCGCATCGGCGGGCCAGCGTACTTTTCCGGCGCGGGCGGACTTGTCTCGACCGTGGGCGACTACTTCCAGTTCGCGCAGATGCTGTGCAGCGGGGGCCAGTGGAACGGCAAGCGCATCCTCAGCCCCTGGACGGTGGACCTGATGCTGTCCAACAACGTGGGCGACCTGTTCCTGGGCCAGATTGGGCGCCCGTCCAAAGGGGTGGGCTTCGGTCTGGGCGGTGAAGTGGTGCTGAATGCCGCCGAGGCGCGGATGAGGAAGCCCGACGGCAGCTATGGCTGGGACGGCGCCTTCGGGACCTACTGGTGGGTGAACCGCGCGGAGCAAATGGTGGCGATCATCTTCGTGCAAACGCCCGGACGTGCGCAGCAGTACGACTTCGACAACGCGGTTTCCCAGGCGGTGACCGAATCACTTCGTGAGCGCTAGTGTCCGGACTCAGATTGTAGCCGGCGAAATCTGAGAATCGGCCAAACCCCCGCGGTCCCGCATCTTCCCGATGAACCGCGGGTCGTTAGAGAACTTGAAGTTCTCCGCGCGATGCGGCCGCAATCCCAAGGCACGCCAGATCCCCACGATGGTCCGAACATCACGGTTGGTAGTACACTCAACGGCGCTGGGGTGTCCGGAACGCAATTCGGTGATCGAGACACCCCACTCACGGCCGTGTCGCCTGAAAGGAGCGCATTACCATGGCACAAATCACCCGACGCTCGTGGATGAAGTCCAATGCAGCCATCGCGGCTGCCGCCGGCGCGGTTTCCTACTCACCGGAGCGCGCACGCGCGACACAACAAGGGAAGATCATCTTGTCACACGTCCTCAGTTTGAATCAGCCTGACCGCCTGAAGCTCTGCCTTCAGATGGGTGTCAAGCATGTGGTCTCAACTCCATCGTTGGCGAATATCGGTCCCGATCAATATGTCGCCGCGATGCGAAAACACCAGGAGGCATGGGCTGAGGCGGGCTTTAGGGTTGCCGTCTATGAAACGATGACGCCGGTCCCGGCGGCCAACATCAGGCGGGGTACGCCTGGCCGGGATCAGGAACTCAAGAACTGGATTGCCGCGGTGGAAGCCATGGGCAAGGTTGGTATCCCTGTGCTGTGTTACAACCTGGGCCAAGGGGGACGGCGGACGGGCAGTGTTGTTGTGCGGGGCGGGGCCATCTCGACCGCGCATGATTATGAGGCATCGAAGAAACTCCCTCCCGCCGAGGAGATCTACACGGAAGATCAATTGTGGGAAGCGCTGACGTGGTTGATCGAGAGAATTATCCCTGTCTGCGAGAAGGCCAACGTCAAGATGGGATACCATCCGAACGACCCGTCCGTGTCTCCGTATCTGGGTTCGGCGCAGATCATGATCAGCCCGGCGGCCTACCGCCGTCTGTTTGCGATTGCCGACAGCCCGTACAACGGCGTCTCGTTCTGCCAGGGGAACTTCCGGTCGATGAAATACGCACCGGGGGAGAGCATCTATTCGGTGGCCACGGAGTTCGCGGAGAGGCGCAAGATTCAATTCGTCCACTTCCGTGATGTTGAGGGTACGGCAGAGACGCGCTACCACGAGACATTTCATGACGACGGCCCGACCGATATGGCCAGGATGCTCCAGTGCTACGTTCGGGGTGGATTCGTTGGTCCCTTGCGTACCGACCATGCTCCGGCCATGGAGGGTGAGGACGCACAGAAAAACCCCGGTTATGCCATGTTGGGGCACATTCACGCAATCGGTTATACGAAAGGTTTGATGCAGGCCTTGAATATAGCGTACGAGTAGACTTGCATCGGGCGACGCACCGCTCTTGGCGCCGCGGCGCGAGCGCCTCCACGCCTTCGCGTTCCGGGCGGCCCGTCCCGGGCGGAAAGGCGGATACGGCCTTCGTCAGGAGATCCATCGCCATGGCGGCCCGGTTCCCTGCCCCGGTGTACCGGAGTGCGGCCACCGGTGGGACGATCCCGCGTTCGCCGGCCACCCGCGCCTCGCGGCCCCCCGTAGGACAATACACTTATGAAACTCTGGTGGCTACCGGCGGCGATGGCGGTTCTGCTCACGGCGCCCCGTCCCGGGGCTGCCCAGGGCAGGTCCGAAAAGGGATTCGCCCAGCGGTCGGGCGCGCAGACGGCACTCGGCCAGATGAACGCCGCCATCACCGCGCTCGCCCGGCGTGTGAACCCCAGCGTGGTTAAGGTCGTGGCCACCGGCTATCAGCCGCTCAGCGAGGAGGAGGAGGGTGGCATCGCCTTGCCGCAGGCGAGCGGCGGTTCGGGCGTGATCGTCGATTCCGAGGGCTACATCGTCACCAACGCTCACGTCGTCTTCGGCGCGCAGAAGCTCCGGGTCATGCTCTCGCCCCAGTTCGACCAAAGCGTGAAGCGAGAGTCGATCCTCAAACCCGCAGCCCGGACTCTGCCCGCCACCGTCGTCGGCCTCGATTTTGAGACCGACCTCGCGGTCCTGAAGGTAGAGATGTCCGGCCTGCCGGCCCTTCCGTTTGGGGATTCCGACAGGCTCGAGCCGGGGCAGCTCGTGCTGGCGTTTGGGAGCCCGCTCGGCTTGCAGAATTCGGTGACCCTGGGCATCGTCAGCTCGCCGGCGCGGCAGTTGCGGCCGGAGGATCCGATGATCTACGTCCAGACGGACGCTTCCATCAATCCCGGCAACAGCGGCGGTCCCCTGGTGAATACCGACGGCGAGATTGTCGGCATCAACACCCTGATCTTCTCCCAGTCCGGCGGCAACGAAGGAATCGGTTTCGCCGCCCCTTCCAACATCGCGGGCAACGTGGTGCGGCACATCCGCGAGGACGGCCGCATGATTCGCGGAGAAATCGGTGTGCTGCCGCAGACAATTGACGCCGCGATGGCGGCCGGGCTGAAGCTGTCGCGGGCCTACGGAGTGATCCTCGGCGACGTGTACCCCGGTGGCCCGGCGGACCAGGCGGGGCTTCACCCGGGTGACGTTGTCCTATCGCTTGACGGCAAGCCCATGGAGAACGCCCGCCAGTTCATGGTGAATCTCTACCGGCCGCATGTCGGAGAGATGGTGCGTCTGGAGGTTCTGCGCGGGCGGGACGCCCGGACGGTTCCCGTGGAGGTGGTGGAGCGCCCCGACGACCCCGGCCGGTTCAACTCCCTCGTCACCACCCCGGCGAACCGCATCGGGCCGCTCGGGGTTCTCGCCCTGGATCTCACACCGCAAGTAAAACAGCTCCTGCCGCCGCTGCGGAAAGGCCTGGGAATATTGGTGGCGAACCGAACGGCGGACGCCCCCCGGTCAGAGGACGGCTTCCGGACGGGTGACATCATCTACCAGGTCAACGATGAGCCGGTCACCAACGTGGCTGAGCTCAGGGGCTTGCTGGACAGAATGCCGTCCGGCGCACCCGCGGTGGTGCAGGTGGAGCGCGGCGGACGCCTGCGGTTCGTCACTTTGGAGTTGCCGTGAGAGCTTCACGGCGTACGGATTTCCGGCGATTGCGCCGATAGGTTGAGCGTGCTATCAAGGGTCTTGGCGCTTCCCCGCCCGCCAGGCAATTCTCATGAAATCCCGACTGGTTTCGTTATCCCTCCTCGTTAGCTGCGCGGGCGCGTTCCTCTGGGCGCAGCCGCGCCTGAGCCCAACTCCGGCGCTCGCCCTCGGACAGCCTCCAGGCGTCCCGGCCACCTCGCCGAAGCACTGCGACGAGGTGCGAGGCGGTTTCACCAATTGCCGCCCGAACCTGGTGGAAGGGAATGAACTGAACCGGCCGCACTCGGTCGCGGTGGACCCGGCGGCCGGAGCGGTGTACGTCGCCGACACCTTGAACAACCGCGTCCTGGGCTGGAGGGTATCCGCCGCGATGATCAACGGCGCCAAGGCCGACATCGTCATCGGCCAGCGGGGCCTGCTTTCGGTTTCGGCCGGCGGGCCAGGGACTTCGCTGCAAAACGGGCTCAGCCAGCCCACCGCCGTCGCCGTTGACCCCGAGGGCAACGTCTTCGTGGCCGACGCGGGCAACAACCGCATCCTTCGTGTCCCGAGGCCTTTCCTCCAGCCTGAAGACCTGAAATTCGCCGACCTCGTGATCGGCCAACCGGGCCTCAACAGCAAGACGCCGAACACGGGGGGGCGCTCCGCCAAGAGCATCAGCACGGTGAGCGGGACGGCGGCTTTGCGAACCGCGTTGGCCTTCGACTCCGCCGGCAACCTCTGGTTCGCCGATGCCGGGAATCACCGCGTTCTGCGGTATCCGAAGAGCGCCATCGGTCCGGGCGCCGCGCACCAGCCCGACGCCGACCTCGTGTTGGGACAGGTGGACTTCCAAAGTGCCGTCCGGCCCGGCAAGAACACGACCGGACGGACAACCAAGACCGGCCTCAGCCTGCCTTCGGCGCTGGCCTTCGACGCCGGAGGACGTCTTTTCGTCGCCGACGAACTGCTGCGCGTGCTGGTGTATGCGCCGCCGTTGGCGACGGCGATGCCGGCGAGCCGGCTTCTGGGTATCGTCGTCGTCGGGCAAGGTGAGCCGGTTCCGCCGGTGATCAACGCCCGTTCGACCGGTCTCATTGTGGGGAGTAGCTGGCTTCCGCCCGAGGGGCTGTTCACCCTGGGCAATGCCTTGTTCGTGGTCGATACGCCGGCGCACCGGATTCTTCGGTTCGCCCCCTACGAGGAGTGGCCCGAGGAGACCAGTTCCGCGGTCTCGCCCGCGGCCCTCGAGGTCATCGGCCAGAACTCGCTCGAATCGGCGGCCCCGGTGGCTCATCGCGGACGGGCGGAACCGGGCCCGGACACGCTGCTGGATCCGATCGGCGCCGCCGTGGAACCTGACGGCAAGGTGTACGTGGCCGACGCCGGCAACAGCCGCGTGCTGGTTTTCCCGGACCTGAGAAGTGTTGCCGGCGTAATGGCCGCGGCCCAGACTGTACTCGGCCAGCCCGGCTTCCCCAACCGCGCGCCGAACCGGATTGAAGGGAAAGAGTTCTATTTCAC
>CAYRPT010000237.1:0-6434 GCA_964425895.1 uncultured Solibacteraceae bacterium
GGCGTCGCCCCATAGTGCTGGATCCAACAGTGCCGCAAGCCGGCCACCGCGGACCCCCGCGTGCCGTCTACCTGCAGCGTGAGCAGATCGTCCCGGCGGACCCGCACGCACCACGAGGAGTTCATGTGGGCGACGATGCCTCCCTCGATCTCGAAGGTGGCATAAGCCGCGTCGTCGGCCGTGCAGTTGTACCACTGGCCGCGCTCATCCCGCCGCTTGGGAATGTGAGTCGCTCCCAGGCACGACACCGCCTTGACCGGACCGAACAGGTTGTCGAGCACGTAGCGCCAGTGGCACAGCATGTCGATCATGATTCCGCCGCCGTCTTCCTTGCGGTAGTTCCACGAAGGACGCTGGGGTTCCACCGGATCGCCGGCGAATACCCAGTAGCCGAACTCACCGCGCACCGCGAAGATGTCGCCGAAGAAGCCCGTTTCCTTAAGGGTCTTGAGCTTCATGACACCGGGTAGCCAGAGCTTGTCCTGCACCACTCCGTGCTTCACGCCGGCCTCTTTCGCCAACCGGTACAGCTCGTACGCCGTGGCCGCCGAGTGGGAGCTGGGCTTCTCGCAGTAGATGTGCTTGCCGGCGGCGATGGCCTTTCGCACGTCCTCGTAGCGGCGCAACGTCGTCTGGGCGTCGAAGTACACCGGGTAGCCGGGCTCGGCGAGCGCGGCATCGAGATCGGTGGACGTCTTCGTGACGCCGGACAACTCCGCCAGCCGGTCGAGCTTGGCCTGGTTGCGGCCCACCAGGATGGGATCCGGGAGAATCGTTTCGCCCGGGCTGATGCGGACGCCCCCTTGCCGGATGATCGCGGCGATCGACCGCAACAGGTGCTGGTTTGTTCCCATGCGGCCGGTGACGCCGTTCATGACAATCCCGATCTTGTGGGTAATGACTGCGTTCATCAGTGGAAACTTTAACAGAAAAGGGCGGGAAGGCGGTTTCGCCTTCCGAGCGCTAACCGCGCGGCTGGGCGCCTCCGGCGCGAGACGCCGCACGTCATTGATGGAAAGGGTGTCAGTCCGGCTTCGCCGTGCACTGCGGACAGGCGCCTTCGGGCAGCGGCGGCGCTTCAAGACCGGCGCGGGGCAGCGTCCCGCTGAGCTCCTGCTTCCAATGGGCGACGTCACCGGCCGGACCGTAGCAGTAGATCATTTGCATCGGCATGTCGCCCGTGTTGGTGAGCTGGTGAAAAACTCCCGGCGGAATGTAGACCGCCTGTCCCGCCGAGATCGCCCGCCGTTCCTCGCCGAGACACATTTCGCCGGTCCCTTCAACAATGAAGTAGACCTCTTCCTGCTGCTGGTTGTGCCATGGCACCTGGCCGCCTCGTGGTTCCAGGGTCACCTTGCCAATGCAGAAGTTCTCGCACTGAATGGGTGAGGCGCCTCCGACCAGGTTCTGCGTGCGGCGGCGGGCCGGATAGGTCCGCCCCGGAATCTCCTTCAAATCGGCGATGATCATCGGGCCGGCAGTTCTCCAATTGAAAATCGGGCAACTTCGCCTGGCAGGTGGCGGCAATCCGCTCAAGCGCTGATCGCGGCCTGCCCGCGCGGTTCTCCAGGGAACATTCGTGAATGTTCCCTTTTATCAATGACGTGCGGCCTCTGCGCCGGAGGCGCCCAGCCGCGCGGTTAGCGCTCCGAACTAATCAAGGTAGCAGATTCGCGGTGGCCGGATCGTCTTGGCGCCGCCGGCTTCCGTCAACGCCCTCTCCAGGGAACATTTGTGAACGTTCCCTTCTATCAATGCTGTGCGGCCTCTACGCCGGAGGCGCCGAGGCGCGCGGTTAGCGCCTCAGGATGTGCTCCGCCATCGCACGCTTCAATGCCTCGATCCCCTCGCCGGTAACGGCTGAGATCGGGAAGAAGGGAAGGCCGCGGAGAGCGGTGTGCCGCCTCAGCGCGCCGGGACGCTCCGGGTCCTGGGCCACGTCCATTTTCGACGCCACCACAAACATGGGTTTGGCGGCCAGCTCCTCGCTGAAGTGCGCCAGCTCTCCCAGAATCACCTCGAAGTCCTCCACCGGATCCCGGCCGCTCGATTCCGAAACGTCCACCAGATGGACCAGAAGCCTCGTCCGCTCGATGTGCCGGAGAAAGCGCAAGCCCAGGCCGTGCCCCTCACTGGCGCCTTCGATCAGGCCGGGAATGTCGGCCACTACGTAGGTCCGCTCATCGTCCATCTTGACGACCCCGAGGTGGGGCTCAAGCGTCGTGAACGGGTAAGGGGCCACTTTCGGGCGGGCGGCCGAAATGCGCGAGATCAGCGTCGATTTCCCCGCATTGGGAAAGCCCACCAGCCCGACGTCGGCCAGCAACTTCAGCTCGAGCCGGAGACGCCGTTCCTCCCCGGGGAACCCTGCTTCGTGTTCCTGGGGCGCCTGGTGGGTGGCGGTGGCGAACCGCGCGTTTCCGCGGCCGCCGCGGCCCCCCTTGGCGACGATGAACCGCTGCCCCGCCTTGGTGAAGTCGCAAACCAGCCCGCCGGTATCCTGCTCATAGACGACGGTGCCCACCGGCACCGGTACTTCGATGTCGCCGCCGTCGCGCCCGGACTTGTTCGACCCTTCGCCGTGACGGCCGCGCTCCGCTTTGTGCTCGGGGTTGTAGCTGAGGTGCAGCAGTGTGTTGTAGCTCTGCGTGGCCACCAGGACGACGTCGCCTCCCCGGCCGCCATCGCCGCCGCTCGGCCCGCCCCGCGGGACAAACTTCTCCCGCCGGAACGCGAGGCAACCGTTGCCCCCGTCGCCACCCTTGACATAGATCCGGACTTCGTCGAGAAACATGGAGAGGGGCCCGCCCTGATGATGGCCGCGAGGCACGTAGTGTTGCTCTCGCCGCCATCCGGCGACAATCGATGAGGGTTGCCGGAGACCTCTTAGCCGGCCGATGCGCTACTGCGCGGCCGTTTCCGGCAGGATGTTGATGAACTTGCCCATCCTGCCGCGATCCCGAAACTCGACGATGCCCGGAATCTTGGCGAACAGGGTGTCGTCCTTCCCGCGCCCGACGTTTTCGCCCGGCTTGTATCGAGTGCCGCGCTGCCGGACCAGAATCGAACCGCCGGTGACGAGCTGGCCGCCGAAGGCCTTCACCCCGAGCCGCTGCGCCTGGGAGTCGCGGCCGTTCTTCGAGCTTCCTAAGCCTTTCTTGTGCGCCATAGCTCTATCCTATTGAACGATCTCCGCCACGCTGAGCCGGGTCAGATTCTGCCGGTGTCCGATCGTGCGCTTGTACTGCTTCTTACGCTTGAACTTGAACACAATGACCTTATCGCCCCGGTCGTGGGCCACAATGGTGGCTTTCACCTTCGCCGAGCGGACCGCCTCGCCCGTTAGAAGCTCACCGCTGTCGTTGGAGATGGCCAGGACCCGGTCAAGCTCGACCTCCGCACCGACCTCGCCGGGCAACGTCTCCACCTCGATGGTGTCCCCCGGCGACACGCGATACTGCTTTCCGCCGCTCTCGACTACTGCGTACATAGAAATCCTCTGGAACTTGGTGTGGTGTTGGGAGGCCGCCTGCGCGCAGGCAGGCCCGGGCATCCGGATGTCCCGGCCACGCTTTCTCATTCTACCTCACGGCCAGCCGTTTTCGCCAACCGGCTGCGGGATTCGCCCCACCGCGCCGGCGGGCTGAGCGTGAGTTGCCAAGCCGGGCCGGGTCCCGGCGGGACCTGCCCCCATCATCCTCGATTGCTACCTCGCCTTGATCCATGCGGGCAGAGGATTGCTGCCCGCATCGTTAGTGAGCGTGGGCAAGAAGGCATTCGCCGAGTGAGCGCCGCGCCGGTTTGGCGCGTCTTCAAAACTCGGCCTTTCTTGCCGAATCCTCACGCCCGCCGGCACAGCCCGGCGCCGGTTCGGGCGCCGTTGCCCGCGCCATCTTCCTTTCTCAACTTCTCCGGCTATTCGGGCACGGATGACAGGACTTGACTCAGCCGGAGAAGATCAAGCCGCCCGCGCATCGATCCCCCCGAATCGCGCCCAAGTTGCGCGAGGCGCCGCATGTCCTCCGGCCGAAGCGCCTGGCGGAACACCGCGACTCCCCCGTAAAGAGCGGTATTCCCCGGAGACCGGCTGCTCTTAATGACCCGGCCGATCGTAAACGGGCCCCCATCCTTCGCCGCGGACGGAGCAAACAGGTCGTGCCCGAACCAGTACGGGTTGACCTTCAGCGCCGCCAGTTCCCGACGAACCAGCCGCCAGCCGCCCGTCGTTTCGGCCTGGTAGGTCTCCCGGACTTTGGTGAACTCGAAGTGTTTGAGCACCACTTTGCGCTCGGCTGACTCCAACTCCACTATTTCTTCCTCCAGGCGGGTCTCCGGCGGTTCGTAGTATTGGTCCTCGGGATATCCGGGGATTTCGCCTTCCTGCACTCCGGGTAGCTTTGCCTGTTGCGCCTGCATCCATCCCTGCGCGGGCCAGCGGAAGAACGGATGGGCACTGGGCTCCTCGATCCAGAAATCCTCCGCGCGCCCGTTCAGATAAGCCGTCACCCTATCGGCCGCATTGTCGAAAACGAAACCGGCAACCGACCATTCCTCGCCTTCTCCGCCGGGCGAAGACACCGGGATTTTCTCCCTGGTCACGGCCAGATTGCGGGCATATTTGTCCCCAAACGAGGAACCGCCATTCTCCGAAACATGCGCCGCCGGCGCACCGGGATTCGCGGCCAGACCCGCGAAGAGCGCATACTGCCGTCTCCCGGCCTGAACGACGGAGGCGCGGTCCTCGACGGGAGTGATATCGGTTCCCTCATGCCAGATACCCGCCATCACATGGTTCCCTTCTTCGTGCGCCACCCACACCACCATCGAGACCGAAGCGCGCGGCCCCTTCACATCGAGGGGTGAGTCGTGCAGCGCCGATCGAGGCACCAGGAGAACGGGCAGGAAGTTAGCGTCGGACTCCTTCCTGAATAGCACGGCTTGGCCGAACGGACCGCGGCCGGCCAGCGGGATGTCCCGGTAGGTCGCTTCGCGGCCGGCGCCCCAGAAGTCCCGGACGATGTTGCGCGCTTCGAGCGGATAGCGTCGCGGATCGCCCGCCGCCGTGTGAGCAATGAAGCGCCCCTGACCACCAGGCCCATCCTCCCTCTGAACGAAATCCCAGAGGGCGGCGAATCCCGGCGTCTGCCTGATTGCTTCGACCCGCCGGAGGTATTCGTCGTACGCGTTTTCGGCGGACACCTGCGGCGCAATCGCCGGAGCGAGGAGGAACACTATCCTTCGAACGGCCGTTCGGTGGGATCGCCAGCAATACACCATGGCTTTCCATTATCCCCGGATGGCTGCCCCGCTTCCGTGGCGCCGGTTCTCACCTGTCCGATACCGGCCTCATCTTTGCGGGCCACCTATAATAGAGGGTCAGCGCATGCCCGGATATCTCGGCCGGGCCGGGCTCTTGGCGCCGGCCCTATTTCTGCTTGCCGCCTGCCGTACGCCGGCGCCCGAGGGCAGTCTGGTTGTGCCGCGCGGGGCCACGATCTCCGTTCGTCTGGCCGAGGACATCTCGCCGTCGCGGCAACCCCCCGGGAGCATCTTCCAGGCGGCCCTGGATGGCCCGCTGTCGCAGGGCGCAGTGATCTTCGCCGCCGACGGAGCCGCGGTGGAGGGATTGGTGGAGCAAGTCGAACAGCAGGACTCAGGTCCGCCGCGGATGACCATCCGTCTGGTCCGTTTGATCCTGCCGGGCGGAAAGTCGTTTCCGCTCGACACCGACGAGGTCATGGGCGTCCTCGACTGGCCCCGCCGGCTCGACCACATGCAGCAGCACCACGGCCAGCACCTGCTCTCGGCAGCCTTCGAGGAGCTGTTCGGTCTCAAGACCGTCTCCTTCCACCTCGGACCCGAGAGCAGCACCATCGACCTGGCCGCCGCGGCGGTCACTGAGGGGCAGGCGGGGGCGGTCGAGGCGCGGGTCAACCAGGTCATCTGGGAGGACCGGCCGATACACGCCCGGTTTGTGGGCGAGGAGGAACTGCCCACCATCCCGTTGCGCAAGCCACCGACCGTGTCGGGCACGATCCGCGTGGTTTCCGTGCCCGACTTCGACCACTCCGCCTGCGGCGGGACCCATCCCCGGGCCACCGGCACGGTGGGGCTGCTGCAGATCCGCCGGATCGAGCGGCGCGGCGGCGAGACCCGGGTGGAGTTCGTCTGTGGCGGCCGTGCGTTGCGCGACCTCCGGCGCAAGGACCAGATCGTGACCCGGCTTGCGGGCGAGGCGAGCGTCGGGCTCGACGAGCTGGAGGATGCCATCGCCCGGCTGCGCGCCGAGCACGCCACCACCCGGAAGCAGTTGGCTGAGGTCCGGAGCCGGTTGCATGAGTTCGAGGCAGACTACCTGATGGAGGAGATGGGAGCGCGAATCGGCGAATCGGTGGTCGTGGCAACGGTGTTCGACGACCGCGAGGTGGAGGAGG
>CAYRPT010000238.1:0-6434 GCA_964425895.1 uncultured Solibacteraceae bacterium
CCGCCTCCTGGTCGCCTGCCGGCGGCCGCGGCCGGAGGCGCGATGAACCGGCGCTGCTGGCTGAGTTCTTTTGCCGCAGCCGGTCTGCCCGCGTCTGTCCCGGCCGGCGGGGCCTCCGTCGAAACCGAGATCGTGCGCCTTCGGCTGAGGGACACCTGGACCACCACGATGTCGTCGAGCGACTATCGCGAGACGATCCATGTCCGCTACACCGCCGGTGGAGTCACCGGACTCGGAGAGGGCGCCCCCATCGTACGATACGGCGAGGCCGCCGGCGGGGCTCAGGAGGCGATCCGCTCCCTCGCCGCGGCTATCGCGTCGCGCAGCCCGTGGCACTTCGAGAAGCTGGTGCGGGACGTGTTCGCCGGCCACTCCGGCAACTATGCCGCCCGGGCTGCGGTCGACATCGCAGTTATGGACTGGGTAGGCAAGAAGCTCGGAATACCCCTCCACCGACTCTTCGGCCTCGATGCCGCGGACGCCCCGATGACCACCTTCTCCATCGGCATCGATACGCCGGAGGTGACGCGGCGCAAGGTCCAGGAAGCAGCCGCCTATCCGGTGCTAAAGATCAAGGTCGGTCTCGATACCGACGAAGCGACCATCCGCGCGGTGCGCAGCGTCACGGACAAGCCATTGCGAGTCGACGCGAACGAAGGGTGGCCCGACAAGGACGTTGCCGCGCGGAAGATCGAGTGGCTGGCGCGCATGGGAGTGGAGTTTGTCGAGCAGCCCATGCCGGCGGCCATGATCGAGGAGACGCGCTGGCTCCGCGACCGTTCCGGGATTCCGATCATCGCCGACGAGGCCGTTCTGCGGGCCGGCGATATCCCGCGGCTCGCGGAAGCCTATGATGGCGTGAACGTGAAGCTCGACAAGACCGGCGGCCTGATCGAGGCCTGGCGGATGCTCCAGGTCGCGCGCGCGCTTGGGCTGAAGACCATGCTCGGGTGCATGATTTCGAGTTCGGTATCCATCACTGCCGCGGCTCACCTGTCGCCGCTCGCCGATTACGCCGACCTGGACGGCAATCTGCTGATCGCCAACGATCCCTACCGCGGCGTCACCGTGCGAGAAGGGCGGCTCATCCTGCCCGAGAGCCCTGGCTTGGGGTTGGAAAGCGCGGCGTGACCGCGCGGCTGATTCCGGGCCCTGACGCTTTCGCCCGGGCCAACGCATCCAAACTAACGTGACTCGCTTTGTTGCAATCATCACCTTCGTACTGGTTCTGACCGCCGGTTGCACCCCCAAAGGATCCGAGCCGGCTGCTTCACCCGTCCAGCCAACGCTCGACTTCAGCGGACAGTCCCCGGCGTTCGACGGCGCCTTCTGGTCCGTGTGGGGTGACGGCCAGGCCGAGCTGGCGGGCTACGAACTTACTTTCCCCCGTTACGGGCAGCCGCGCCCGGGTGTCGCCGTCACCATCTTTGTCTCGGAGCCGTTCTCCAACGCCCTGCGGGTGAAGTCCGATCCGGGACGGCATAGCCCCGAGGACGAATTCCCGGTAATGAAGCTGAACCTCATCCAGGATTTTCCCACCGGCATTTACGACTACAACGAGATGACCAGCAGCTTCGTGGCCCTGGAGCCCGTAAACGGCCGGCCCGCCGGTTCACTCACGAAGGTGTCATTCTCCAGCCAGGAGTGGTGCGGTCACGTCTGGCATCAGCTTCTGTTCGATCCTTCCGCCATCCGATCGACCTTGCACAGCTACTTCGACGGGGAAGCGGACCAGACGCAGACCCTCGGCTACCCCGCCGAGGCTCTTCCGGCCGATGCTCTACACCATTGGGCGCGCGGCATGGCCTATCCGGAGCTCCGGGCCCGAGAAAGCCGGCAGGTGGCGTTGCTGCCGAGCCTGCAATCGTCCCGGCATTCTCATCAATCCCTTGCCTGGACCACCGCGCGCATCAGCCGCGCGGCCGGCCGGGAGCGGGTCACAGTTCCCGCCGGCGAGTTCGAGACGGAGCGGCTCGACGTCGAATCCGCTGAGGGAACGATCCGCAGCTTCTATGTCGAGACGGCGGCACCGCGCCGCATCATCCGCTGGCAGTCCTCAACCGGCGAGCAGGCCTCGCTGCTCTCGTCGCGGCGCTTGAAGTATTGGCAGATGAACGCCTCCGGCCTGGAGAAGGAACTGGAATCGCTCGGATTGAGGGCCCGACCGCCGCGCACGCCCTGAAGGCGCCGTTCCACCGCTCTCGATGGAACATTCGTGAATGTTCCCTTCTATCAATGAAGTGCGGCCTCTGCGCCGGAGGCGCGCAGCCGTGCGGTTAGCGCTCAAAAGTGGCTCCTTAGATCGGCGAATCGCTCGATCACGAGCAAGCGTCCGACGCTCCCGGGGATCGGCTCGTTTTCGAGGTGCCACGTCCGCTCGTGCGGGACGTAGACGGCGCCGATGCCAGCTTGTATGGCCGGCTTGATATCGGATTTCGGCGAGTTCCCGACCATCCACGTCCGGGACGGGTCGAGTCCCCGTTCCGCCACCAACCTCCGGTATGACGGCGCATCTTTCTCCGGAACGATGGCCGTATGCCCGAAGAACACGCCCAACCCCGAGCGATCGATCTTCAGCTTCTGTTCCTCGGCGTGGCCCTTGGTGAACAGCGTGAGGTCGTGCCGCCCAGCCAGATACTCGAGCGTCTCGCGCACGCCGGGGATGAGTTCCATCGGCTTGTCCGCGATGCTACGGGCGAATCCCATCACCCGGTCCAGGTCGGCCTCGCGGATGTGCCGCTCCGCCAGCCGCACATAGCATTGCCGCATATTGTTCCCAAAGTTCAGCGCCCCGTAGCCGTGGACCCGGATGTTGACGAGCTCGATTTCGTCCAGGACGGCCCGGATCTCACCCTTGCTCAGCGTCGAGTGGTCGAGGAAATCAACGAACTCCTGGAAGGCTTGTTCGAAATAGACGTTGTTCTCCCAGAGCGTATCATCGGCATCGATCAGCAGGAACTGTCTCATCGGCGAGCGGTCAGTCGATCGGCGGGCGGGGTCCGCGTCCATTGAGCGGGGCCACCTGCCGGACCTGGCTGACATACTTCTGCCGGGACAGATGCTCGGGGAAAAAGTCCGCCAGAAGACGGATCCGTTCGGCCTCGGAACGCAGCATCAGCAGCCGCTGGCGGAAATCAAGGTCGGAGATCACCTGCGCGAGTTGAAAGCTGAGCTGCGGATCGTTCCACTCAGGCTCGGAGGGGGGCCCTTCACCCAGGAAATTCCGAAGTTGCCGGTATCCCGCGACGGCCTTACCCGCCAACTCCGGCGGCGGCGGCTCGGTTTCCTCGTCGTTGAAGAAGGTGACGGCGCCGCGGAGATAGGACTTCTCGTTGTTAAGGTCCAGGATCTCAAAACGGCGCAGCCCGAGCGTGACGACGTCCATGCGGCCGTCATCGTAGCGGTGGGTGACCTTCTCGACGATCGCCGTACAGCCGATGTGAGCCACGCCGTTTTCGCCGGCCAGGACGACGCCGAACTCGGCCTTGTTGCGGATCGCCGCTCCCACCATCTCCCGGTAGCGATCCTCGAAGATGTGGAGAGGTAACTGCGTCCGCGGAAAAAGGACCACCGGCAGCGGAAAAAGCGGCAGCAGCTCCTGCGCCATCCCCCCCATTATGGCGCGGATGGAGCGGCCGGGGCGGAACGAAGTCAGCGGAGAAAGCGGACGCCGGGATTCGCAGCCTTTACCACGCGGCGGCCCGAGCCAGGCGCGGCTCCATCTCGTCGCAGGTGACGACCTCGTAGAGCTCGGGATGGGCCATGATCTTCGAGACCAGCGCCGCGTGCATGGCGTGACCGGCGCGCTCCGCGATGACGTGCCCGAGCAGCGGACGGCCGAGCAGCGCCAGGTCCCCGATCAGGTCCAAGGCCTTATGCCGGCATGGCTCGTCGGGGAAGCGAAGACCTTCCGGGTTCAGCACCCCGGCCCGGTCGAAGCCGACGGCGTTTTCGAGGCTGGCGCCCCGGATAAGGCCCATGTCTCGCATCCGGTCGAGTTCATGCGCGAACCCAAAGGTCCTGGCGGAGGCGATTTCGCGCGCGTAGCTATCCGGCGATACGGAGAGTTCGATCCGTTGGGCCCCCACCATCGGGTGGTCGAAGAGAATCTCACAGGTGATCCGAAATCGGTCGCATGGAAGAATTGCGATCCGCTTCCCGTCACCCTCCACTACAACCGGTTCGAGGACCCGCAGGTACCGGCGCCGGCGGCGGCACCGGCGAATCCCCGCCGACTGAATCAAGTCCAGAAACGGCTTTCCGCTGCCGTCCAGGATGGGCACCTCAAGGTTGTCGATCTCGATCACAGCATTGTCGACTCCCATGCTGTAGAACACACTCAACAGGTGTTCCGTCGTCGAGATCAAGACCCCTTGGCGCATCAAGCTGGTGGCATAGCTGACTCGTGCGACGTTCGCCCAGGTGGCGGCAATCCGGAAGTTTTCGAGATCGGTTCGCTCAAACACGATCCCGGAACCGGCGGGGGCGGGCAGCACGCGGATGGACACGGGAACGCCGCTGTGCAGCCCGACACCCCTCGCTGCGACCGGCCGTCCCAAAGTGGTCTCAAGCGAAGGCAGCTCGTTCACAGGACTCTCCGCACTCTCGAAAGCAATCATGGGACCGAGTTGGAAGTCTTTTATTCTAAGAGAATTACAACTTGTGGTGTGTTGCTCTTTCGACACAGCTTGCGCTTGGGTGTGTGGCAAAATCTCCAACCGCGGTCCGTGGGTTTTGGGTTGGACGGCGGTATCATGAGGGGCATGCGCCGGCCCGGCCTGTTTCTGATTGATTCGTTCGGATACATTTTCCGCGCCTACCACGCCCGGGCCCGCTCCGGCGCCCCGCCGATGCGGACCAGCAAAGGTCTCAGCACCGAAGCGGTCTTCATCTTCCACAACATGGTGCGGAAGCTGCTCGATGCCTACCGCCCGGAATACATCGCCGCCGTGTTCGAGAGCGAGGGTCCGACGCTGCGTGAACAGCAGTACGCGGACTACAAGGCCAACCGGCCGTCCATGCCTCCCGACCTCGCCGAGCAGATCCCCTACGTCCGCCGCCTGCTCGACGCAATGCGGATTCCGGTGATCGAGCAATCCGGTTACGAGGCCGACGACGTGATCGGGGCGTTGGCCAGGCGAGCCGCCCAGGGCGATGTTTATCCGGTGATCGTTTCGAGTGACAAGGACATGCTTCAACTGGTCGACGACAGGATCGTGATGCTCGACCCGCGCAAGGACGATCTCTGGTACGACGTGGAAAAGACGCGCGAGTTCCTGGGGGTGGATCCGGCGCAAGTGGCGGACTTGCTGGCGTTGAAGGGCGACGCTGTCGACAATATCCCAGGGGCGCCCGGGATTGGCGATAAAGGCGCGCGCGAGCTGATCAACCGGTACGGCCCGGTCGAAGAGGTACTCGCCCACGCCGGCGAGATCCAGCGCAAGTCGTACCGCGAGAGCCTGGAGAACCACCGCGACCAGATCCTGCTGAGTAAGCGGCTGGCGACCATCGCGGCCGACGCGCCGGTGGCGTTCGATCTCGGCGATCTGGTGGCGAGGGAGCCGGATACCGCCGCACTCCGGGAAGTGTACCGCGAGCTGGAGTTCTTCAGCCTGCTCAAAGATCTCGACGCCCCGCCGGCGCCGGAAGCGCCCACGCCCGGGAGCCATCTCTCACTCGGCGACCCGGAGGCGGTGCGCCGGTGGCTCGATTCGCTGGCGCCGGAGGATGTGGTGGCGGTCGCGTGGCAGGAAGGCGGCGCCGGAGAGCTGGCGCAGCGGAGTATCGGCCTGGCAGCCAGGCCGGGCGAGGCGTGTGCGGTTTCCGGCGACCTGCTCGACGAACTCAGACCGTTGTTCGAGGACGGGCGGCGCCGCAAAGCCGTCCTCGATCTGAAGGCCCTCTGGCGGCGGTTGGTCGAGCTGGGAATCGAGCCGCGGGGATTCGTGGACGATCCGGCGCTGTATTCGTTTCTCTTGACAGCCGATCCGGCCTCGGCAGCTCCGGAAGCGGTCCTCGAACGCAACCTTGGCCCGGGCGCCGGGGCCGGCGTCGAAGCGCTGGCCGCCGCCACCCTGGCGCTTGTGCGAGGGCTCGGCGAGCAGGTAGACCGCGCCGGCCTGCGCGGGTTGTACGAATCGATCGACCTCCCTCTCGTCCCGGTGCTGGCGCGCATGGAACGAACGGGCATCCGGGTCGATCCGGCGGCCCTCGCCAACCTGTCGCGCCGGATGGAGGAGGAACTCGAGCGGCTCACCCTCTCGATCCACGAGCTCGCCGGGCATCCCTTCAACATCAATTCGCCGCAGCAGCTCGGCGCGGTGCTGTTTGAGGAGTTGGGCCTGCCGGCGCCGCCGCGCTCGGGAAAGACGAAGTCGCTGTCGACGACCGCCGATGTGCTCGAAGGGCTGGCGCCGGAACATCCCATCGCGGCC
>CAYRPT010000239.1:0-6430 GCA_964425895.1 uncultured Solibacteraceae bacterium
TTCGAAACCCAGGCCTCGAAGTTGTCCTCCGGACGGACTGGCCAGAGCAGCGCGTGGAGGTAACTCAGCCCGCAGTGCAACGATTCGACCAGCCCCAGCCCTTTGAGGGCGTTGGCCGGCTCCAGTGGATAGCGGAAGAACCTGGAGTTGTAATAAATGCGCGAGAGCCGGCGGCGGGGCTGGAAGTCCTCCCCGAGCACCTCCTTCCAAAGATCTTCGATGACCTGGATCTTCGTGAAGAACCGATGCCCCCCGATATCGAACAGGTAACCCTTGTGGTTGACGGTCTGCGCGAGACCGCCGACTGCGGCCGTCCGCTCCAGAATGACAGCCGGCACGCCGTGGCGGGCAAGTTCGTAAGCGGCGGTCAGGCCGGCGGGCCCGGCGCCGATGATCACAACAGGGTTCTTCAAGTTGAGATGACGTTTACCTTGCCGGGGGCATTCGCAACAGGATTTTCCATGGTACCAGCAGGAGCGGGCTCCAGATGCGCCGTCGGAATCGCTTCCCCGCACGGCCTTCTTTGTGGGACGCCGGATCTTCTCGCGGCATCCATAAGAGATATGAAAAAATCTTGACGGAGTATTTCATTTAAGTTACAGGAAGTAGCCGCCAGGCGCCGGTTGGAGGTACAGTCAGAAGGTTTCAATGAGCGGCTCCGATATTCGCACATTCGCCTATCTTCAGGTGCAGTCCCGTTTGGAGAAGTTGGATGCCGAACTGCTGAGGGTGGCTGCGGCGCCGAGCGAAGAGGCCGTTCACGATTTCCGGGTATCCATACGGCGGTTCAGCCAGGGCCTCATCGTTTTCGGATCGCTGCTGCCGTCGGACGTCGTCCGCAAGATGCGAAAGCGGCTCCGTAAACTGATGAAGTTGGCTGGCGAGATCCGGGACCGGGACATCGCTCTCGAATTCCTCAAGGACGCGGGCCTGAGCGAACGCGACGCCTTGTGGAAGCGTTTGGCCCGGGATCGCCGGGAATCCCAAGCGCGGCTCGTGAAAAAGACCCGCCGCTGGAGCGAGGGAGGCCGCCTCCGCGGCTGGCGGGACAAGCTGGCGCCGGAGTCGAAATGACCGAGGACTCCAACAACGCGTGGCAACCCCACCGCGACGCGGCCGAGGTCGCGCGGGAGGTGCTGTCGGCGATGGCCGCGGAGCTCTTTACGGCGGGGCGAGCGCTGACGGCAGGTGACGTGGACATGGTGCAGCTCCATCAATTCCGGCTTCGGGCGAAGAAATTCCGGTACACGCTCGAGCTGTTCCAGCCCCTCTACGGACCGGCCGCTGAAGAGAAGCTGGGGAAGCTCCGCCGCATGCAGGGACACCTTGGCCGGATCAATGACTGTGTCTCGGCCCGCGGGCTCGTGCAGCAGGCGGGCCGGCTCCCGCGGGCGAGGCAGGTGCTGCGGTCGATCGGCGACGCCGAGAAACAACGCGTGAAGAGGTTCTTCCGTTTCTGGCGCGAGAGCTTCGACATCGAAGGCGAACAGGAGCGCTGGGTGCGCTACCTGAGGGACTACGCCGCACGCGCCGCCGGCCGGCGCGATGCCCGCGGCGACGCCGCCGGGTGAGCCCGCCCCCGGCTCTAGGTGCGGAGAAGCCAGCGAACCGCGTTGTGCTGGAGCTTCACGTACTCGGGGTTCCACAGGTCGGTCAGCATGTGTCCGGGAGACATGTAGCAGATACGTCCCTTGCCGAGATCGTACGCCCAGCCGGCCGGCGCGGTGGCGCCGAGTTTGCGGTACGTCAGGCCCTCTTCGTTCACGCTTTCGAGGAACACGTACTTGGGGTCCTTGTCGTACTCCATGTAGTGCTGCTCGTCGGTGACGATGAAGTCCCGCACGCCTTTGGTAATCGGGTGGTTCGGGTTGGTCACGCGAACTTTGAACGTACGGATGGGCGGGTGCCCCGAGTACGAAGCGCCGAGCACGTACCGGAAATCCGGATCGGTCGATCCGACGTGGGTTACGTTGTGCAGCAGAAGGGCCGCGCCGCCGTTCTCGACGAAATCCCGGACCGCCTTGCCTTGTCCCGGCTCCATCCAGAACTTTGGCTTCCCCGAAGTGGGGGGTACCGGCGGGTCTGAGATCAACTTCGGCTTGCCGGTGGCGACCCAGGCGGCGTTGGTCGTCTCGTCGGGATAGCCGTCGGGCCAGATCATGCCATCGCGGAGGATGATCAACAGTTTGCGCCCCGCCAGCGACTCGGCGTTCAAAGCGGACGTTTCGTCGGTGAAGTCAACCGTCACACCGAGGTCCCGGACGATGTTCCGGGTGAGCGCGACGCGAATGTAGTCCGAGTTGTGGTAGCGGTCGCCGATGAGTCCAAAAGCAGCGGCCCTGGCGGCGGAGCGCCCGGCGGAAGGCGCGAGAGCCGCGGCCGCCAATCCGGCGACAAACGAGCGGCGAGAGGTTTCCATGACTCGGGATTGTATCGCACGTTCGACTCCGGGTGAACGGCGCCAACACCTTCGTGCCGCCTCGATCGGATTCTCGCCCGCAAAATCTGAGAATTGGACTCTCATACTTAACACGTGTGAGGGTGATCTTGGTCGCGGGCAAGCTCTCAGCATTCAGCTCTCAGCCATCAGCTTCAGCGGTCAGCTTGATGGCTGCGTGCGATGCCGGGGGCTTGACTTGATCGCAGTCAGCGGGCCGTTATGCGGCGATCCGCACCATCGAGGCGAAACGCATGCTGACCGCGCTCATTCAAAAAAGCTGAACGCGGATCGCTGAACGCTGAAAGCTCCCGTCCTCAAGGTCTCAAGTATCCTTGGCTATGATTGGCCAGGGAAGTGTCCGGCCGAGCGGCGGGCATCATGGGGACCTCTGGTAAATGATCGCAGCCGGCGTGCGTGCGGCCACCCGGTATCCCTGAAGCCAGCCGCCGAGGTCGGGGTAGGCGGTGATGGCGAGCCGCGGGTTGTACGGGCCGAGCCCGTCCACGAGGAACGTCGGCCGGCTCTGCGCGAGGATCAGCCGGTTTCGGGCGGCCAGGTCCGGGGCGGACGGCCGGGCGCTCGTCAGGTGACGGTCGGCGATCACGCCGGTGAGGGGTTGCGAGTCGAGGAACGGTGCGCCGGCGGGCATGCGGGTCAGGACGAAGATATCGGGGCGGTAGCCCCAGACGAGGATCGTGCTGTCCGGACGAGCCAGCCGCTCCACCGCCGCGGCGGCTTCGGCGCTGCCCTGGTACATAGCCAGGTCGGACCACTCGTGGGGCCGGTCGAGGAGCAGCTCCCGGCCGAGGGTGATGTAGCGGGGTCCGAAACGCGCCAGCGGAACGATCAGCAGGAGCCCCACCGCCAATGCGCGCCGCGGACCCAGCAGCACCAGTCCCCGCGCTCCCGCCAGCGCAATCACGGGCAGAAGCTGAAGGTAGTACCGGGGAAAGAACCGCGCTCCGGCCGCTACTCCCGCGAGCGAGATCAGGAACCATAGTCCCATCCGGCGGCTCGCCGGATCCCTTGTCCGCCGCCAATACCACGCCGCGCCGAGAAGCGGGACGGCGTGAAAGCCCGCCCAGTTGACAGTTCTCCGCAGTCCTTCCGTGAACGGCGCGGAGACAAACGAGTCGCGGGAGTAGAGAAAGCCCCATTCCCAAACCTGCCGCCAATAGCCGGGCAGCGCCCCGGCGGCGGCCAGGCCACCAAACAGGGCGAGGTTGGGCACTAGAAATCCCGCCAATAGAACCGGTGCGGAACGCCATTGCCAAACCAGACAGGCCAGCAGGACGTACAGCGCCTTGGTGTGGACTAACAGCGCCATCCCAGCCACCAAGCCGGCCCGGAACGCCTGGCCGCGCCAGGCCAGCCAGACGGCCGCGGCGTGCGGGACCGTCATCAACAAGTCGGGCGCCAGGGCCATCACCGCCGAAGGGAGACCGAAAGTCAGGAAGAAGGCGGCGAACCCGGCGGCGGCGAGCCCTTCGCGTTCGCCCCACTGGTCGCGCGCGAAGCGGTAGAGCAGCCAGCACAGCAGCAGGACGAAGGCCGTGCCGGCCAGCCGCAAAGGCCACCCGGCGGCCGCCCCCCACAGCAGGTAGACGGCGCTTGAAAGCGGGGGTTTGTCAAACCAGAAGTCGCGGTGCGGCGCCTTGCCGTGGAGCATCTGGATGGCTCCGGCGGCCGGATAGCACTCCTCCACCCAGAGGATGCGCACGTGACACCACCGCGAGGCAAGAACAACCAGGCTGATCAGGACAAAAGCCGCGCGGCGACGCACTCACGTGCTCTCCAGCAACCGCCGGACGGCGTCCCGGAACGCGGGTCCGTATTCGGGGTCGGCGAGGGCGAACTCCACAAACGTCTCAAAGTAGGCGGGGAAGTTCCCGATGTCGTAGCGCCGTTCGCCGGGCGGCAGCTTGTAGGCGAGCACGCGGCGCCCCTCCTCGCACATCCGTTGGATCGCGTCGGTGAGCTGGATCTCGCCCCGATTGTCCGGCTCGAGGTCTCGGATCATATCGAAGATGGTGGGCGAGAAAACGTAACGCCCGGCAATGGCCAGGTTGCTGGGCGCCTCCTCGGGCCGCGGCTTCTCGACGAGATTCCGGACGCGGTACCAGGAGTCGTCGGCCTCGGCCGGCTCGATGATCCCGTAGTGGGACGTCTGCTCGGCGGGCACTTCCTCGACGGCGATGATGCAGCTCGCGCGCCGGTCTTCAAACAACTCAATCATGCCGCCGACGCACGTGGACTGGGCGTGCAAGCCCAGGATCGAATCTCCGAGGGCCACCACGAAAGGCTTTTCGCCGGCGAAGTTCTCGCCGCAGAGGATGGCGTCTCCCAGCCCCCGCTGCACGGGCTGGCGCGTGTAGAAGATCCGCGCGCCGGCCAGCTCCAAATCCGTCTCGCTGCTGTTGGAATCGGCGGCCGCCAGCGTGTCCCGGTCGAAGTGATTCTCAATCGACGCTTTGTTGCGCCCGGTGACGAAGAGGATGTCGCGGACGCCGTTCGAGACGAGTTCCTCCACCACGTACTGCACCACCGGTTTCCGCGCCACCGGCAGCATCTCTTTGGGCTGCGACTTGGTCGCAGGGCGGAGACGGGTACCGAGACCCGCCACCGGCACGATCGCGCTGCTAATCACCCCTAAACTATATAACGGACACCCGGACATTCAGCGGAACGAGGTGGCGATTCTTGATCATTCGGTTACAGGCCCCTACCGCCGAGGCGCGGCTGGACCGCTTTCTGTGCCGGCAGCTTTCTCAGTACAGCCGGGCCCGCCTTCAAGGCTGGATCCGCGAGGGGCGCGTGCGCGTCGACGGCCGTACGGCGAAGCCGTCGAGCCCCCTGCGCGGCGGAGAGGTGGTCGAGGTCGAACCAGGCGAGTTGCCGCCGCTGCGGGCCACCGCCGAGGAACTGCCGCTCGACATCCTCTACGAAGACGAAGACGTCATCGCCGTCAACAAGCCCGCCGGGATGGTGGTCCACGCCGGGGCCGGGGCGCACTCGGGGACCCTCACCAATGCGCTCCTGTATCGTTTCGGAAGCCTTTCGACGGCCGGCGGCGAGCTTCGGCCCGGAATCGTCCACCGGCTCGACCGCTACACAAGCGGGGTGATCCTCGTGGCCCGCACCAACGCGGCGCACCGCTCGCTGGCGGCGCAGTTCTCCGCGCGCCGTGTCGAGAAGACCTATCTCGCGATGGTCCACGGACGTGTCGCGGCCGAATCCGGCGCGATCGACCGTCCCATCGCCCGCGACCCCCGCGCGCGGATCCGTATGACGGCGCGGCTCGAGCGCGGCCGCTCGGCGCTGACCGCCTATCGCGTCGTGGCGCGCTACGCCCACCTCACCCTTCTGGAGGTGCGCATCGGCACGGGGCGCACCCACCAGATCCGCGTGCACCTTTCGTCAATCGGCCATCCCGTCGCGGGCGACCGGTTGTACGGGGCGCCGGCGCGGGTTCCCGGCATGCCGCCGCTCGATCGCCATTTCCTGCATGCCCGCCGCATCCGGTTCCTCGCTCCATCCTCGGGCCGTGAGGTCGTGGTCGAGGCGCCCCTCCCCCCCGAATTGCTCCGCTGGATGGACGCCCTGGCGCCGGCGACTGGCTACAATGAGGGTGGAGAATCGTGATGACCAGGAGAGAGTGGATCCTGGCGGCGCCCGGGATGGGCCCGCTGCTGCGAGCGCAAGTCCCTAAGCCGGAGCTTTCTCGCGGACCGTCGGGCGACGCCGAGCTCGATGAATCGACGCGCATCCGCCTGGACGTCACCCGCGTCAACGTTTTGTTCACCGTTTCCGATAAGCGAGGCCGGTTCGTCACGGATCTCATCAAGGACGACTTCGAGGTACTGGAGCACAAGCAGCAGCAGAATGTTCTGGAATTCAGCTCGCTCTCCGATCTCCCCCTGCGGCTGGCCATTCTGATCGACACGAGCAACAGCGTCCGCGAACGGTTCAAGTTCATTCAGGAAGCCGCCA
>CAYRPT010000240.1:0-3837 GCA_964425895.1 uncultured Solibacteraceae bacterium
ATACGGCCCTGGTCCCCGGTGCCCGCGTACAGCACGCCGCTCCGGTCAAACGCGAGCGACCAGACATAGGTGGCGCCCGGAGCGAAATACACACTGGATTTACCGTTTTCCAGCCGGTATATCTTGCCGTTGGGCGACGTGGCGGCATAAAGCCGCCCCTGGGGATCCAGCGCCAGGGCGAAGACCTCCGGCTCGTCCGCCGTCCAGTAGACTTCGCTCCGGCCGGAGGCGTCCACCTTGTAGACGCGTCCTCGATGCCCCGTCCCCAGAAACAGGTTCCCGCTTTCATCCCGCACGACGCTCCAGACGGCGGGCTGATCCGAAGCGAACACCGTCTCGAGTCGCGGCGCGAGGCGCAGGCGCCCTTCCCGCGTCAGCGACACGCCGTCGAACCTCCCCTTGAGGAAGTCCGCGTAGGTGTTCATCTCCCAGGTCTGAGTGCTCACACCGGACAGGGGTGCGGCGGCGAGAACGAGGAACAGAATCGCCAACCGGCCCGCGTCCGCCGGGATGCTATGCCGAAAAGCCTGGGGGATCGCCGGCGCCGGCGGCAAAGCCGGGGGCTGACCCCGCGAAGTTGTGTCGAACGTCATTCCTTGATGTCCACCTGCGTCATTTTCGAGCCGGTCACCGCCGCGTCTCCTAAGTCGAACCGGATCTCCGTGACCTTCGACGTGTAAGAGCTGGCCGCTCCGCCGGCCTCCGGCTGGCTCCGCCCCAGCACCAGTGCGACCGACGGTGGCGGCGCAGGCAATGACCGGCCTTCGATCTGGAAACTCCGGTCTGCGCGCCACACCCGGACATACGCTCCGGTACTGCTGCGGAGCTCGTTCACGAGGTTCACCACCTGCGAAGGCGTCCGCATGCGCTGGCCGACCAGGTGGAAATACTCCATCAAGTTGGTCGTGAGCGCGTCGGCCACCGTGAAGTAGAGCGGACCCAGTGGGGAGCCCGGCGGCACCTTGTACTCGACCTTGCGCAACTGTTCGGCGCCATTCTCGCCGGACAGCACGATCATCAGCTCGACAGTCTCACCTGGCCGCGCTGCCTTCCGGCTCGGCCACACCTGGTCGATCACCCACTGCCGGCGCTCGGCGAACACGTCGACGTCGAGTGATACACTCTTCAGCCGCAGCTCGTCGAAGCCGGTCTGAAGGAGATAAGCCAGCGGAGCCGCGGCGCCCAGAGAAGCCGCCATCGCCACGTTGCCCTCGCCGGCGAAAACATCATCCAACCGCACCGTTCCGGCCCCGTTGTCGAACTCCACGCTTCCCCGCAGAGCGACGGTGGAAGCCCCTACCGTGCGCTCGGTCGCGTCAATCGCCGAATACAGAGCCAGTTGCAGCAGGAACGGCGAGAGAAAACGGTCGTTCACCATTCCCATGTGGTAGCTGTGGGTGAGGGGCGGCCCCTCGGCGGCGGGCCCGGAGACCCGGATCGTCACGGGCACCGTATCGGCGTGGCTCCCAAGCAAGCCCTGTACGGCCGTGCTGTAGTCGGCGGTGATGGTGCCGACCAGTTCCTGGGACGAAGAGATCTTGAACGACGTCGCCAGGTTGGGCGCCAGCGTCAACACCTCCGAACGCGCGAAGGGAAGCTCCGTCTGTCCGACGGAAAGAAACCGGTGCCCAAACGCGTAAACCTTCGGGCCCTCAACATGCGTCACCGTGCCATCAGCCCCGACGCTCATATCGCCGGTTAGCAGCAGCACGCTGATCATCGAGCCCGGCTCAACCGCCGGAGCGTCGCCCGCGGCCTTCGTCCGGCCGCCGCCTCCCCCTTGCAGCGGCTCCAGCCCGAGCGCCCGGAGCTGCGGCCCGAACTCCCGCAGCGTGCCGGAGGTGAAGCCCGAGAACGATACCGGCGTAGCAATCTCGACCAGCCGGCTTCCTCCCGCGAGCACTTCCTCAGAGCTCGCCAGGGGCTTCGTCAAGTCGGTCTCCCAAAGCGATTGCCGCCGGGCCGCCGTTGACCGGGCCGCCCGCACCCGCAGCATCTCTTCAATGGGACGGATTCCCGCGATCGGCTCGGTGGACAGGGGGAAGGCCAGCGCTACCGCCCCGAGCAGGCGTCCGTCGAGATACACCGGGCTTCCGCTCATTCCCTGAAGAACGCCGGTCTTCTCCAGCGGCCCGCCCGACAAGCGTCCGAGGATCACGGACTGCTTCGGCCCGACGTTCCGCATGACCCCGAGAATCTCCACGTCGAAGTCCTCGATCGTCGTTCCTGAGAAGACCGTCCGGCCCGTGGCCCGCTGTCCGGCGCGCACTTCGCTTAGCGGCACGATGGGCACTTGCGCCGTCAGCGTCGCGGTCGAGAGAAGCACGGCCGGGATAAGACGAGACACCACATTTTCATTTTCACTCTAACGGCGCTCCGCTGTGCTGTCAGCGGTCCGCCACGGCCGCGCGCCGGGGTGCGGCCCGGCGATAGACTATCACCGTGATGGAACAACGCCCGCTTGGCGCGCCGGACCTGGCCGTCAGCGCGCTCTGCCTCGGGACGGATTCGCTCGGCAGCAAGATCGGCCGGGACGCTTCCTTCGAGCTGCTCGATTTCTTCGCGGAGCGGGGCGGTACGTTTCTCGATACCGCGAACTTCTATGCAAGCTGGGTCCCCGGCTGCCGCGGCGGGGAGAGCGAAACCACGATCGGCCTCTGGATGAAGCAGCGAGGCAACCGGAGCCGTATGGTCCTCGCCACCAAGCTCGGCTTCGACTACCCGGGCAGCGGTGGTGGACTTCGCGCCGCCGAAATCGAGCGCGAGTGTGAGAAGAGCCTCGGACGCTTGCAAACCGGCCACATCGACCTGTACTACGCCCACCGCGACGACTTCGATACTCCATTCGAAGAGACAATGGAGGCGTTCGACCGGCTGATCCGCGCCGGGAAGGTGCGCGCCATCGGCGCCAGCAACCTCTCCGTTTGGCGCATCGCCGAAGCCAACACCGTGAGCCGCCTGAATGGTTGGTCCGGCTACTGCGCGGTTCAGCAGCGCCACTCTTACCTGCGGCCGCGCCATGGCGCCTGTTTCGACCCGCAGATTGCGGTCAACGAAGACCTCAAGGCCTACTGCCGGTGGAACGGGCTCACTCTCATTGCCTACTCCATCCTGTTGGGGGGCGCCTACACGCGTCCGGAACGTCCGATCCCGCTTCACTACGCCGGACCGGACGCCGGCGAGCGCCTTCGAGCGCTGCGCGAAGTGGCCGGGGAGATCGGAGCGACCGAGAGTCAGGTGATCGTCGCCTGGATGCGGCAAAGCGATCCGCCGGTGCTGCCCATTATCGCCGGGAGCCGCATCGGACAGCTCGAGGAGAACATCGCCGCGCTCCACATCCGGCTGACGGCGGACCAGATGCGGCGGCTCGACACGGCGGGTAATCCCGATATCGCCGAGTCATGGCTGCGGTAACAGCGGCTTCGAAGCCAGGAGGAGGAAATAGAGAACAAGCCCGAAGGTGAGGGGCAAGAAGCCGGAAAACGGCGAGAGCGGGATTCGGCTTTCACGCCAGCGCCGTCAGCCGGTGCTGGAGAGCGAACTTCACCAGCCCGGCGACGTCATGAATGTCCAGCTTGCGCATGAGGCTGGAGCGATAGGTGTCCACCGTCTTCGGACTCAGATCCAGCCGGGCGGCGATCTCCTTCGGCCGAATCCCTTCCACCATCAGCGTGAACACCTGATACTCCCGCGGCGACAGCATGGCCAGCGGGTCTTCTGGCCGCGGCGGTGGCGCCGAAGCGGATCCAGGAAAGATCTTCTCACTGATCAGAGGAGGACTGTACACGCCGCCCTCGAAGACCTGTCGAAACGCATCCATAAGGTGTTGGCGCGGGC
>CAYRPT010000240.1:3847-6416 GCA_964425895.1 uncultured Solibacteraceae bacterium
TGACCTGCGGCGCGCCGGCCTCGGTCACGGCTGCGATCACCGTCTTGCGGTCGGTCCGAACGCCCAGGATGATGACGCGCGTCGCGATGCGTTCGTCACGCACCTTCCGGGCTACCTCGAGCGCGAAGAGGCGCGCCAGGGCGAGATCGAGCAGCGCCGCATCCGGCCCGAGCGCGCGGACGGCACGCAAGGCCGCCTCGCCGTCCGCACATTGCGCGGCGATACGGAAGCCCCCTACGCTCTCGCACAGAGCAGCCAACCCCTCGCGCACAAGCTCCATGGGTTCGGCCACCACCAGTGACCGCCTGGGACCGGCCGGATGAAACCCGAACTGAGCCATGGAAGCAACCGCCTCCGCTCCGGAACGGCTTCCGGGAAGCCGGGGCCGGGTTGCGCCGCCCGTCTCCCGGACCGCCGGGCGCGGCGCGCCTCCGGCAGCGCAATGACGTAGACCGGAGGAATGAGGAATTAAGAGTAAGAGCGAACAGCCTCCGCCTCGTCGTCGTAGACCTCAAACACGGTGTAGAGCTTTGTGATCTGGAGCAAGTCCTGGATACGCTTGGTCAGCTTCAACAGCTTAAGCTGCCCACCCTGGTTGGTGACGGTCGTGAACCCCGAAACCAGTTCGCCGATCCCAGAACTGTCGATGTAGGTTACCTCCGCGAGATTCAGCAGAAGCTTCTTGTCTCCTTTCGCCACCAGGTCACGGATGGTATCGCGGAACGAGCTGGCGCCTTCGCCCAATGTGATCCGCCCCACGGCGTCCATCACGGTCACATCGCCAACTTTGCGGGTCGTCAGTTTCACACTCACGGGATCTCTCCTTGTCTAACTCTGCGAAACAGCTTGTCGCTGCGGATTATATCTTTCGATTCAGATACTTCACCAGCCGGAACTCGGTTCCCGCCGGTTCCGCCTTCCTGACCTCGAACTCGTCCATGAACGCCTTCATGAGAAAAAGGCCCCGCCCGGACTGGCTGAGCAGGTTCTCCTCGGCCAACGGATCGGGGACGGAGGCGGCATCGAAGCCCTTGCCTTCATCAGTGACCGTGATCGTCAAGCGGTCCGGCGCCCTCGTCACGGCCAGGTGCACCTTCTTGTGTTCGTTGTAGCAGTTGCCATGCACCACGGCGTTGACCACTGACTCGCGAAGAGCCATGCTGATCTGGAATTGTGCCTCCTCATCGAAGCCCATGTCCACGGCTGCCTGAAGGACGATCCCTTCCGCGGAGTCCACGCTCTCCAGTGTTGAGTCAAGAACTGTCACCACGCGCGTGGTCTCGCCGCTCGAGTGTTCCGTCATGATTGCCGTCTCGCCGCCGCGTGGCCCAATCCGAATCGTTAACCTTAAAATATCCGACCGGGCAAAGTCAACTTCGCTGTCGTCGCCCGCCAGCCGCCGCGGCCCGCCGGGGGCGATAATCGTACTTCGGAGTATCCTCCAGCATGAGAACGCCATCCCTGTATCTTGGGTGCGCCCTGGCGGCGCTTCTCGCGTGCGCCTGTGGCCCGACGAAACCCGATGCCGCCGAAGCAGGCCGATTCGTCGAGGAAGCCGAAACGCGCCTCAGGTCCCTTGGGTACGAGGAGAGTCTAGCCTCGTGGGTGCGAGCCACCTACATCACCCACGACACGGAGATCCTGGCGGCTAAGGCCTCCGCCGCCACCCGAGCCGCGGCCGCGGAGCTGGCCAAGCAGGCTGCTCGCTTCGACGGGCTGGAACTCCGGGAGGACGTCGCTCGCCGGCTCAGGCTCTTGAAGCTCTCGCTCTCCCTGGCCGCCCCTGCCGGCCCCGCCGAGGCTGCGGAGCTTTCCCGCATCGCCGCCCGGATGGAGTCAACCTACGGAAAGGGTCAATACTGTCCCGGCGCCGGCGATTGCCTCGACATCGAGCAGATCACGCAGATCATGGCCCAAAGCCGGGACGCCGCAGAACTGCTCGACGTCTGGCGGGGCTGGAGGACCGTCGGCCGGCCCATGCGGAAAGACTACGAGCGGTTCGTCGAGCTGGCCAATAAGGGCGCCCGGGAGCTCAACTTCGCCGACACGGGCGCCATGTGGCGCTCCAAGTACGACATGCCCCCCGACGCCTTCGCGGCCGAGTTGGACCGCCTGTGGGAGCAGGTCAAACCCTTGTATGTATCCCTGCATGCATACGTGAGGAGCCGTCTTCGTGAAAAGTACGGCCCGGCGGTTGTGCCCGCGAACGGTCCGATCCCGGCACACCTTCTGGGCAATGTCTGGTCCCAGGAGTGGGGCAATATCTATCCGTTGGTCGCCCCCGCCGGCGTCAGCCCTGCCTACGACCTCACCGCGCTCCTGAAGCGGAAGGGCCTCAGCGAGCGGGAAATGGTTCGTTACGGTGAGCGCTTCTTCACCTCACTCGGCTTTGCGCCCCTGCCCGATACCTTCTGGGAACGCTCCCTGTTCACCAAGCCCTGGGATCGGAACGTCATCTGTCATGCGAGCGCCTGGAACGTCGACAGCGAAAACGATCTGCGGATCAAGATGTGTATCGACGTCACCGCCGAGGACTTCACCGTCATTCACCACGAATTGGGCCACAACT
>CAYRPT010000241.1:0-6382 GCA_964425895.1 uncultured Solibacteraceae bacterium
GTGGATTGCACGCCGAAGATGCTGGTGCAATTCGCCGCGATGGGCGAGATCTACTCGCGGGTCATTCTGAAGGTGGAGCGCCCCCGCGTGGGGATCCTCTCGATCGGTGAGGAGGACCACAAAGGCAACGAGCTTACTCGGGCCGCCGCGGCGCTGCTCCGGTGTCTGCCCATCGACTTCGTCGGCAACGTCGAGGGGCGGGACGTCTACACCGGCGCCGCCGACGTCATTGTGTGCGACGGGTTTGTGGGTAACGTGACGCTGAAAGTGAGCGAAGGATTGGTGGACATGATCAAGCAGATGCTGGGCGAGACTCTCTCGGCGACGCCCGCGCGCAAGATCGGCTACTTGCTTTCCCGCTCAGGATTCGCCGAGTTCAAGAAGCGCGTCGACTACTCCGAAACCGGAGGGGCCCCACTGCTTGGCGTTAGGGGAGTCTGCATCATCTGCCACGGTTCTTCCAACGTGAACGCCATGAAGAACGCCATCCGCATCGCCGCGGACTACGCCGCCGCCGGCGTCAACCGGCAGATCGAAGATGAGTTGAGCCGCTGGAATGCACTGCAAACGGCCGCCCGGGTCAGCTAGCGCCGCGTCGCGCCGGATGTTGGAGCGGGCGCGCGGAGTCCACGCGGGCTGCGGCCGCCGCGCGGCCCTCGCGCTGCTCACCCTTGTGCTGGCCACGGTTCCGCTTGCCGCGCAGCGGCTCGACCCCGCGCAGTGGTCGCTGGCTGTTGAGCCTGCCACCGCAGCGCCAGGATCTACGGTGGTAGGGCGTCTGGCGGTGACACTCGAGGACGACTGGCACCTCTACTCGCCCACCACACCCCCGGGCGGGCCCATCCCCACAACCATCGAACTTGATGCGGCGCCCGGGATAGCCGGCTACGAGGTCTACCAGCAGCCGCCGGCGACGGCATTCGATCCGAACTTCCAGATCGAGACGGAGACCTTCGAACACGCCGCGACCTTTCTGTTCCTCCTGCGCGTGAGCGGCGATGCGCCGCCCGGCGATCTCGAATTGACCGCCAGGGTCCGGTATCAGCTTTGCACCGGCACGCAGTGCCTGCCGCCGCGGCGAAAGACCACTACGGCGCGGCTGCGCGTCGACGGTTCGGCCGAGCGGACGGCAGCCAAGGTTCCCGAGGGCTTCCTCCCCGTGACGCGGACATCCGCGCCGGCGGACACGGCGTCCGCTCCACCGGCCGCGGCCCCCTCCGGAGAAGCGCCGCCGCCCTTCGGCCGCGCACCGGAGGACGCGGGGCTGCTGCGGTTTCTTCTAGTCGCCTTCGGATTCGGCCTGGCCGCGATCTTCACTCCCTGCGTCTTTCCGATGATCCCGATCACCGTGTCCTTCTTTCTGAACAGCCGGGACGGAGGACGGGTGGGCAGCATCGTTCAGGCTCTGGTGTTTTGCCTGGGCATTGTCGTCCTGTTCACGGCGCTCGGCTTGGCCACTACGGCGGCCCTCGGACCGTTCGGGGTGGTCCAGTTGGGTTCGAATCCGTGGGTCAACACGTTCATCGCGGTGGTGTTCCTGGTGTTCGGGCTGAGCCTGCTGGGGGCTTTCGAGCTCACGCTGCCGTCGGCGCTGCTCACTCGCCTGAATGCCGCCTCCGACCGCGGCGGCGCGGCGGGGACGCTGCTCATGGGCCTGACCTTTTCGCTGACGGCGTTCGCCTGCGTCGGCCCCTTCGTGGGCACACTCCTGGCAGCGTCCATCGGGGGAGGGGGCTTGCGGCCGCTCGTTGGGATGGCCGCATTCGCCAGCGGCCTGGCGCTGCCGTTCTTCTTCCTGGCGCTGTTCCCGTCCTACCTCCAGAGGCTGCCCCGGGCCGGCGGCTGGATGGCGCGCGTTAAGGTCGTGCTCGGGTTCATCATCCTCGCGGCGATGCTCAAGTACCTGAGCAACATCGACCAAGTCATGCAGTGGGGGCTGCTCCCCCGCGACCGCTTCCTGGCTGTCTGGGTGGTCCTGTTCGCGCTCGCCGGGCTTTACCTGCTCGGCCTGGTACGGCTCGAGGGTATCGATCCTCAGGCGAACCTCGGCGTGGTCCGCCTGCTCGCCGGCGGCGCCTTCCTGGCGCTGGCCGTCAACCTGATACCGGGAATGCTGGGCGGGCGGCTCGGCGAGCTGGATGCCTACGTGCCCCCGGCGGACCCGGCGGCGCCGGGCGCCGGAGTGACAGGCGGCGCGCCGGCATGGCTCAAGAACACCTACGAGGAGGCGTTACAGCAGGCCGCCGTGGAGAACAAGCTTGTGCTTGTGAGCTTCACCGGCTACGCGTGCACCAACTGCCACTGGATGAAGGCCAACATGTTCACGCGGCCGGAAGTCGCGGCGGCCCTCGCGCGGCACGTGCTGGTCGAACTCTACACGGACGGAACCGACGCGGCCTCCGAGCGGAATCAGCGGCTTCAGGAGGAGAAGTTCGCCACGGTGGCGATTCCATACTACGCGTTGGTCGATCCCAAGGGGGGCGTTGTTGCGGCCTTCCCCGGGCTCACCCGCGATCCGGACGAATTCCTGCGGTTCCTGAACTCGCCGGGGAGCGCGCGGTGATATCGGCTTCGACGGCGCGCGGGGTCCACTGCGCCAGAAAGAGCTCGCCGGCAAGGCGGTCCAGCTCCCGCTCCCACTCGACCCGCCAATGGTGAACGGCTCGGTCGCGAAGAACTTCGAGCAGGCGGCACTGGCGGCGCGCTTCGACGACTCTGAGCCGCTGAGCGGAGATCTCGCTTTCGAGTTGACTCTCCGCCTCCCGCAGGATGCCCTTGCGTTGGCGGACGTAGCTCCGGAAGCTGTCGAGCTCCGATAGGCGGGCCGGGTCGATCGTTACGCCCGGGAGGGCGGGCTCGACGACGGAACGCTCGACAGCGGACAGTTGGCAGTCGAGGTCTTCCCGCTCCCCGGCGAGGCGTGCCTGCCGCTCGATCAGTTCGCGGAGGCGCGCCTGCTCTGTTCCGACCCGGCTGTCACGCCAGCGGAGGACCGGCTCCAGTGGGAAGTGGAAGCGTCTCACTTCACCACGCGGCCTGCGCGTGCGGGCACCACTCCGTCGGCTTCGCCGCTGCCGGCGAGGTCACCCAAACGCCGGATCGTCTCCTCGATCGTCGACTTCTCATCCGGCCGCTGGCGCAGGAAGGCCAGCACCTTGGGGCGTAGCTCGATGGCGCGGTCGAGCTCGGGGCTCGAACCGGCGGCATAGGCGCCAAGGCGGATGAGGTCCTCCGACCGCTGGTAGGCGGCCATGGCTTCGAGGATTTTCCGCATGGCGGCCTGTTGATCGAGCGGCGCCAGACGTCCGGCCAGGCGGCTCACCGACTGGAGCACATCGATGGCCGGGTAGTGGCCGGCTGCCCCGAGGTCGCGCGAGAGGACGATGTGTCCGTCCAGGATGGCCCGGACAGCGTCCGCGATCGGCTCGTTGAAATCATCGCCTTCGACCAGCACCGTGAAGAAGCCGGTGATAGAGCCCCGGGCAAAGCAGCCGGCGCGTTCGAAGAGGCGGGGCAGCAGGTTGAAGACCGAGGGGGTGTAGCCCTTCTGACTCGGAGGCTCTCCGGCCGCGAGACCGATCTCGCGTTGGGCCATGGCGAGCCGGGTGACCGAATCCATCACGAGCAGCACCGCCTTGCCCCGTTCCCGAAAGTGCTCGGCCACGGCGAGGGCTACGAAGCACGCCCGGAGCCGCAGGGGCGCCGGCCGGTCGGATGTGGCCACCACCACGACCGAGCGGCGCAGACCGTCCGCGCCAAGGTCGTTTTCAAGGAACTCACGCACCTCGCGATTCCGCTCGCCAACGAGCGCGATGACGTTCACGTCGGCGAGACTGTGGCGGGCCATGGCGCCAAGCAGCGTACTCTTGCCCACGCCGCTGCCCCCGAAGATACCGATACGTTGCCCTTTGCCGCACGGCAGCAAGCTGTCGATGGCGCGGATGCCGGTAACCAAGGGCTCGGTGATCTGCTCGCGTTCGAGGGGACCGGGCGGGGGACGGTAGAGGTCGTGCAAGGCGGCCGCGGTGATCGGCCCGGCTCCGTCGAGGGGCTCGCCAAAGCCGTCTATGACACGACCGAGCAAGGCGGGGCCGACGTTGACCCGGGCCTGCTCCGGACGGGCCACGACCGGGTCACCCGCGCGAAGCCCGCCAGTTTCCTCGAGCGGCAGGGAGAGCACCCGGCCCTCGCGGACGCCGACCACCTGGCTGCGCACGCGCCGTCCGGAGGCCGTGCTGATTTCGCAGAAATCCCCGATGGCCGCGAGCGGCCCCTCGGATTCCACGAGCAGGCCGGCGACCTTGGCCACGCGACCGGTCCAGGATACCGGCTCGGTCCGATCAATCACACCAAGGAAGCCCGCGAGGTCGATCAGCCGGGTTTCACTCATGCCCGCCTCCGGACCAGGTCGGTCAGGCCGCGCTCGATCTCGCGAAGCTGCGTTTCGACGGAGGCGTCAAGGGTCCCCCGCACGGTCTCGACCAGGAAGGCGCCCCGTTCCAGCCCCGGGTCCGCCGCGACTTCGACCTGCGCGGGCGCTCCACGCTCGCGCAGCATCGCGGCCGCCACCGGCGCATCGTCCGGGTGAAGACGCAACCGGAGGATCTCGCGGGATTCCAGACGTTCCAGCGCTGCCTTAAGAATGCCATGCAGTGCCGAGGGGTCGGTCGAAAGCTCGCGCCGCAAGATCCGCCGCGCCACGGCCATGGTGAGCTGCACCAAGTCCTCTTCGGCCTCCCGGCGCAGCCGGCGTAGCAGCGCGGAGAACTCCGCCAGCTCGGCGGTCAGATGGGCCAGCGCCTTTTCGTAAGACGCGGCCAGCCGCTTGCGGGCGGCTTCCTCTCCCTCCTGATACCCTTGCCGCCGGGCCAGGGCCTCCGCGGCCGCAGCCTCCCGGCGAAGCTGCTCGATCGCTTCCGGAGATGGCCGCCCGCCCCCGGCCTCGGGCGGTCCGCCCTCCGCGCCGGTCAGGCGGCCCCAGCGGATCGGAACAGCCGCCGCGGCCCCACTCCGGGCGAGAATTCTAGACGACATATTGCTCTCCCACTGTCCCCTTCAGGCTGATCGCTCCCTCGGTTTCAAGCTGTCGAACAATGGCGATGATCTGCTGCTGCGCCGCGTCCACTTCCTTGATCTTCACCGGGCCCAGCGCCTCCATGTCCTCGCGCAGCATCTCCGCTCCGCGCTGCGACATGCATCCCAGGAACTGGCTGCGGAGCTTGTCGCTCGTCCCCTTGAGCGCGACCGTGAGCAGTTTTCGATCCACGCGCGCCAGCACTTCCTTGAGGCCGTCTTCACTCAACAGCAGCAAATCCTCAAACACGAACATAAGGTGCCGGATCTGTTCGACCAGCTTGCCGTCGTTCTCCTCAATGTTCTCCAGGATCTCCCGGCTGGTCGCCGAGTCCAGGCGGTTCATCATCTCGGCCACTGCTTTGACACCGCCGTACGACTCGCGGCTGATCTCGCCCAAGGCGTTGAGCTTCTGCGCAATGATGGCCGCGATCTTCGTGATCACCTCCGGCGAGATCTGATCCAGGTTGGCCATGCGCAGGGCGACGTCGGCCCGCAACTCCGCCGGCAGCGAGAACAGTAACGCGGCCGCCTGCGACGGGTTGAGGTGCGACAGGACCAGGGCGATCGTCTGCGGATGCTCGCTATGGATGAACTTCGCAAGCTGTTGGGGATCGGCCTTCTGCAGAGCGTCGAAGCTGGCTGACTCACTCCCCAGCCTCTTCATCAGACGGTCGAGGAGACGCTGGGTCTGCTCGGCGCCAAAGGCGTTCAGAAGGATCTTGCGCGCGTACTCCACGCCGCCCTTGATCACGTAACTGTGGGCGAGGTGCATCTGGTGGCATTCGTCGAGCACTTTCTCGGCCTGCTCGGGCGCGATCGCGCCCATCTGCGCCACCTCCCGGGTGATGAGGTCCACCTCGTCTTCGTTGAGATGCCGAAGAACCGGACCGCTGACGTCGGGGCCGAGAACGACGACAAGGATCGCTGCTTTGCGGACTCCCCGGATCCTGTCCTCGGGCGCAGCGTTGCGAATCATGGCCGGTTAGTCGGACTCCTCATCGAGCCAGGTCCGCACGAGCTGGGCCATCGCCACGGGGTCCTTCTGGGCCTCATCGGCCAAATGCTTGGTGAGCACCTCCGTCTTCTTCGTTTTCATGGGAGGCAGCCGGAGCGACTTCAGCGCCTCCTCCTCGATGCGCGCCTTGGCGGCGGCGTGTTCGGCCATTCGCGCGTGGAGGCGGTCTCCGATATCGCCTTCCTCGCCGCCCGGCAACAGGCCAGCGTCCGCGGAGGGCAGCGCCGCCGGGGTGGTGACGCTGTGTACCATCCGCCGGCCACGGCGTTTCCCGGCCATCAGGAAGAGGCC
>CAYRPT010000242.1:0-6381 GCA_964425895.1 uncultured Solibacteraceae bacterium
GTTTGTTTGCGCAATCATCGCTGATCCCTTGCGGTTGCCCGCCGCCGCCGTCACTTTGACACTGAACCGCCCAGCCTTCTCATTCGGCATATAGCCCGTCGCCCCCGCCACGCCGTCTTCGCCGGAGCGCACGGTCTGCGTCCGGACCCAGCCGTGGAACATTGCGCTCGCGCCGCCCATCGGCGTCGTGAAGACGACCTCGGCGCCCGGCACCGGATTGCCGGCCTCGTCCGTGATCTTCACCTTCGGCGCGGTCGCCGTGCCCTCATCGATGTCATTGCGCGCCCCCTCACCCTCGAGTACCTCGACCTTCAGAATTCCTGGCGGTTCCGGCTTGGCTTCCTGAGCGGGCGGCGCTACCGCCGCCGGCGCAACCTGGCCCGGCTCGGGGGCAGGCGGAGCCTGGAGCAAGGCCAGCGCCGATGGGGGAGCGTACCGGGAAGAGGCTCCGGCGGCCGGCTGCTGGGCGGAAAGCGGCATACCGAGTACGGCGCAGAGAGCGAGAACGACGCCTTTCTTGAGCAACACGCTATCTCCTGAATAACCCATCGAAAGGGTGCCCGCTCGTTCGCGGGCGGGTGGGTCCGCCGATCGGTTCGGCAAGTAACCACTATAGCAACGACGGTGTTTTTTCCGGCAGTGTTACCAGGGGCGGCGGATTCCCCGGCCTGTCCCCCTATAATGCCCTAAGGAGGTAAGAATGAGGAAAGCCGAAACCCCGGTGACGCGCCGGGAGGTCTTGCAGTCCGGCGGCGCGTTCGCGGCCTTTAGTGTGGTCCCGCCTCAGGCCGTGGGCGGATCCCAGGCCAATTCGCGGATCTCCGTGGCTCTCATCGGCGCGGGAAACCGCGGCAGCTACGACGCTTCCATCGTCCACGCCGATCCTCGGGCGCGGATCACGGCGCTGTGCGACCTTTTTGAGGATCAGATCGAGAAGGCCAAGCAAACCATCAAGGTAGACAATCCGAAGGTATACAAGGACTTCGAACAAGTCCTGGCCTCCGACGTGGACGCTGTGATCATCGCCACGCCTCCCATCGACCACCCGCGGATGCTCGAGGCCGCCATCGCCGCCAGGAAGCACATCTATTGCGAGAAGCCGATGGGCGTCGATGTCGAGGGTTGCCTTCGCGTGATCCGAGCCGGCCGAAACGCCGACCCGAAGATCAACATCTCTGTTGGGTTTCAGCAGCGCTACGGACCGGTCTACCTCGAAGCCTACAAGCGAATTCAGGAGGGCCGCATCGGCGAGCTGGTGAACGCCCGCGCGTATTGGATCGCCGGCGACCCGTTCCAGCGCAAACCCTACCCCGATCCCGAGGTCGCGCGCGTCCGCAACTGGTTTTCCTACCGGCAGCTCTCCGGCGACATCATCGTCGAGCAGGATTGCCACAATTTCGACGTGCTCCACTGGTTCCTTGGCGGCCCGCCGTTAAGCGCCGTCGGCTACGGGGGCATCAAGGTCCGCACGTCGATGGACATCCTGGACCACCTCTCGGTCGTTTTCCAGTGGCCCAATAACATGGTCGTGAACTACGAGGCCAATCAATACACGCCGCGCTACGCTTCCAAGGTGGGCGAGGAGTTCACCGGCAAGGACGGCTTCATTGCGGTCTCGCGCGCCCGGATGGAGCATCGGACCGCAAGCGGGGCCCCCGAGATGATGGAGTCGAAGCGTGATATCACCTACGACGGCATCGAAGCCTTCCTCGAGCGCGTGAGAACGGGCAATCTTGAGAATGTCGCCGAGCGATCAGCGCTCAGCACAATGATCGCCATCCTCGGGCGCACGGCCATCTACTCTGGCGCCGAAGTCACCTGGAAGGGCCTCTACGGGGTCCACGGCTGACTCGGAGGCGCGGCTCTTCCGGCGGGCGTCCCTCTCCGCCTACCACGCGATCATCGTGTGAATGTCGAGGCGCTCAAGAGTACCGCTCCAAACGCCGTCACGCCACACTCCCTTGATCTCACGGCCGGCCGGCTCTTCCGTGATTCGGACGGGCGGCCGCTCCATGCGGATCCGAATGCTCAGCGGACCCACCGGCGGGATATAATCGACGGCGCTATATTGCGTTGCCACCTGCATGCCGGCGGCGTTGAGCAGGTGCAGCATCTGCCGACCGCTCTTGCGCCGCCGCGCGACCTCCACCACGGGCGGTCCATCCACCTCCACCGACGGCTCCATCAGCTTCCGCACGGTCCTCCCGATCACATCCCGCGTCTCCGGAGCGTGCGTTTGGGCGTAAACCAAGCCCAGTGGACCGTAGATGGCGGCGATCCGCCCGGCGCCGACGGATGTCAGCGTCGCGGCCACCCGCCCGTCCCGCGTGGCGTCGTACGTCGGATAGCGGCTCTCGAGCACCATCGCGCCGCGAGGCGTCACCTCCCGCCAGACGCCGCTTACATCGGCGAAGACCTCACGGCCCGGGATGTAGGCCACAGTTCGCTCCGCCTTCCCATGGAGTTCGACCTGGAGGACCTCGCGGAACAGTTCGGCCACTTCGGCCCCCATCAGCAGGAGCGTGCCGCCGCCGCGGGCGTAGGCCAGCAGCGCGGAGCGCGCTTCGTCGCCGATCTCCGGCCAGTCCGGCGCCACGATCAGGCGATATCCGCCGGCGATCTCCGCCAGTTTCCAATCCGGAACAACGTCGACGCATAGCTGGTTGTCCACCAGGGCATCGACGGCGCCGCGTACCGGATCCACGCTGTCGCCCCATCCCCCGAATAGCTTTCCACTCGTCGCGTACAGCGAGTGCTTTGAGAACAGGACGCCGATCTCCGGCACGGTCTCGGACTGGTGGCAAAGCGCCTGCCGGTCGCGGCAGAACCGCGCCACTTTCGCCATGACGTCGACATGCCGGTCGTCCAGGTATCCGGCCCGTGTGGGCTGGTAGTAGATCTGGAACCCGCCGCCCTGGGCGAGCACCACCGCGGCCTCCTGCATGAGCTGTACCGAGTTCTTGTGGATCGGACCCACGACGTTGTTGCGCGCGCTCTGAAATCCCCACGCCATGAGGTCCCAAGGCTTGCCCACCTGCGAAAGATAGCGGCTCTCGGTGCGCGCCTGGGAGATGCACGCGTTGCCCAGGTAGTCGCCCGAGATGAAGTCCACGGGGAGGTCGGGCTTTTCCGGGACGTAGGTGGTGTACATCCAGTTGCTGGCGATTTCCACGCCGGGGCGGAAAGCATGGAGCTCGTCGAGGTAGTGCTTCAGGTATTTGCGGAACTGCTCCCGTTGGAACTCCAGCCACTCCCGCCAGCCGGGGTCCTCGGGCTTGCGAGGCGGTGTCGCGATGCCGGCCTTCGCCTGAAAGGCCCGGACGGCAGCCTCACTGTAATCCGGATTCGTGGCCCAGCACTCGCCATCGACCCACGCTCCGTCGATCGAGTACTTGGCGACGGCCTCCTTCAACTGCGGGATCATGCGCTGGTCCACGTAAGGGCCGAACGTGCTGGTTTGACGCTCGTCGGGAGTGCCGTCGGGCGTTGTGCGTGCCCACTCCGGATGTTCCTTGACCGCTTGCGAATCCCAGACTCCCGAGAAGTGTATGTAGAGTGAGACGCCGCGGCGCGCCGTCACGTCCCGCCAGATGCGGAGCGAATCCTTGATCACCGGCGCCGAAGCCGAGACCTCGGACGGATAGCCGATGAAGCCGACATGGCCTTTATAGTCATACTGAACGTAGTCGGGGCCGACCCGATCGAGGAATCGTTCCACCATCCGGGGCGTCGCATCGCGTCCGAGGGACTGGTCGCTGTCCCGCGGGTGCAGATCAAAGTGCATGCCGAGGAAGCAATCCTTTCGCGCCCTGCGCGGTGTTGGCTGAGCAGCGGCCGTGGCCGTGGCGCTCACGATCAAAGTTCCGAATTCGCGGCGAGTGAGTTTCATATCCTTTTCCCTCCAATATCGCTCCGGCTGCCGGGAACACGCATTACGCCGTCACCGCCCGCCCGAGCCATTGTAAACGTTTGCGGAACCCCGCCGGTGGCGCGGAAGAAGACCGGAACAGCGTACTTGCCCAACTCCCGGGCAATCGCCCGTGCTGCCAGCCGTGCGAAACTCAAAACAGCTCTGATCCCGGCCCACTGCGGCGAAACGACGATGCTCGCGGCCGTACCGCAACCAGCAGAGCCTGTGAGGAAACCCTTGGGTGTTGTCCACGACCTCCTCTCAAACATTGACAAGCTTGAGCCTGACGCAAACAGGCGCCGGATCTTTCTCCGGGCTCTCTGCGGGCACGCGGCGGAACGGCAATCCCGCTCCCCGGCGCGCTCCGCCGAAGGCCGTTGCCCAGCCCGGCGCCCGCCCCACATGACGGTCCCGGCGGCGCTTGCGGTGTTCATTCTAGCGGCCTGCCGGCCAGCCTCGATTCCGGACCTGCTGGCCGCCAGGACCGGAGTCGTCGAGCTGCCGGCCGGAGATTTTGTGATCGCCCGCGAGATCCGCATTCCCCCCGGCGCCTCACGCCTGGAGATCCGCGGTTCGCCCGATGGCACCACGCTCCGCGCCTCGGACAACTTCTCCGGCCGAGCGATCCTTTTCGTCGACGGCGCCCGTGAGATTGCGGTCCGGAACCTTCGGCTCGATGGGAACCGGGAGGCGCTGGAGAAGCGCGCCGGTCTGCCGCCGTCCGATGTTCCGTTCATCGGATACCAGGCCGCGAACGGGCTTGCGAATTGAGTCGGTGGCGGTGGCGGGCGTGGCGGGCTTCGCGGTGCTCGTCGCGCGGTCGAACTCCGTCATCCTCGACCGCATCGAGGTCCGTGACTCCGGCTCGCGCAACGAAAAGGGGCGCAACAACACCACCGGCGGCATCCTGCTGGAGGAAGGGACGCGCGACTTCACGGTGCGGAATTGCTCCCTGGACCGTGTGCTCGGCAACGGCATCTGGACCCACTCCCTGTACACGTCCCCCCGCAACACCGGCGGCTTGATCACCGGCAACCGGTTCCGCCGCATCGGGCGCGATGCCATCCAGGTGGGCCATGCCACCAGGGTTCGCGTGGAGAACAACACCGGCCGCGATATCGGACACCCCGAGGACGTCGTGGACGCTGAGGGCGGCGGCACCCCGGTGGCCATCGACACGGCGGGCAACGTCGACCAGTCGGTCTACACCTTCAACCGGTTCGAGGAGGTCAACGGCAAGTGCATCGATCTCGACGGTTTTCATCACGGCGAGGTCAGCCGCAACACCTGCGTCAACCGCGGCCCCGCGGCGCAGTATGCGTTCGGCCACTACGGAATCGTGATGAACAACGCCAACCCGGATATGCGGTCCGAGCAGATCCGGGTCACGGAGAACGTGATCGATGGGGCCAAGTTCGGCGGCATCTTTGTCATCGGGCAAGGGCATACCATCACCGGGAACCGCCTCATCAACCTCAATACGGCCGGGTGCAATGAAAGCGCCGCCTCGTTCGGCTGTTCTCATTTTCCGGGCGAGCCGGATCTTCTTCAAAGCGGCATCTACCTCGGCCGGCGGGCGGAGCGTCCCGCGCCGGCGAGCGATAATCTCATTGACGGCAACCTCATCTCGGGACACAAGATGGCCTCCCGATGCATCGGTTTCGCTCCGGACGTCTCCCGGACCGCGAACCGCATCGGCTCCAATCAGTGCCTGGACGCTCCTGACTCCCCATGACGACCGACCTCAACCGCGCCATGCGGGACGATTGGAACCGGCGCGCCCGGGAAGACGCCCACTACTACGTTGCGTTCGGGCGACGGGATCAGGACAGGGCCGAGTTCTTCGCCACCGCCGCTGAGATCGCTCATAGCTTGGAAACCGAGCTCCAGCGTCTTCCTCCCGATGTTCCAGCCGCGCGCAGCGCTCTGGAGATCGGCTGCGGACCCGGCCGGCTGATGCGGCCCCTGGCGGAGCAATTCGGCGAGATTGTTGGCGTCGATGTCTCCGACGAGATGATCGGCCGGGCGCGCGAGTACTTGGCGGACATCCCTCATGCGCACCCGGTCCACGCCCCCGGCTCGGATCTGCGCGCGTTTGCGGACGATTCGTTCGACTTCGTCTACTCGTATGCCGTCTTCCAACATATTCCCGATCGTGAAACCGTATTCCGCTACTTCCACGAGACGCGGCGCGTGCTCAAAACCGGAGGCATCGCCCGGCTCCAGATCAACGGCTTGCCCGAAACGGCGGCCCGTTACGACACCTGGAGCGGCGTTCGTATCAGCGCCGCGGATGTGGCCGCATTCGCCCTCGACAACGACCTCCAACTGCTGGCTCTCGAAGGCGCTTCGACGCAGTACATGTGGACCACTTGGCGTAAACGGCCCGCGGGTTGGTACGGGCTGCCCCCCACCGCTCCGGGCGGCGGCGTCCGGCTCGCGCGGATCACCAACAGTCTGTCGAGCGAACC
>CAYRPT010000243.1:0-6376 GCA_964425895.1 uncultured Solibacteraceae bacterium
CGTCGAGGTCGAAGGCGTAGAGGCCGTAGAGACCGGCCGCGAGGAAGACGCGGCGCCCGCCTGCCAGGTACTGGTCCCAGGCGGCGCACGCGAGGAAGATCAGCACCGCCGCGATCATGTCGGTGGCCGCGTACCTTCCGTGGGCCACCATGGCTGGGTCAAGGGCGTACAGGAAAAGGGCCACGAGGGCGGCCACCGCGCCGAAGCGGGCTCGCGTCCAGACCGCGAGGAGGATTCCGAACGCCAGCGTGAGCCCGATGAAGGGCAACCGGCCCCGGAACAGCAGTGTTTCCGGATCGACCCGGTTTCGATAGAGAAACAGCCAGCCGCCGCGCTCGGCATCGCCGCGCTGCCAGGCGGCTGTCTCGAGCGGCAGCCTCGGCGCGAGCGGCCGGAGGGCCAGCCCTGCGAGCAACTTCGGCAGGGGCGGATGTTCCGGGTTGTAGCGGTAGCTCTTCAGCGCGACGTAACTGTATCCCGCTGCCAGGTATGCCGGTTCGTCGAATGTCGCCGTCTCCAGGCGGGCGGAACAGATCATTGCTCCGCCCATCACGGCGACCAGAGCGGCTACGGCCGTCCAGAAGAAGAGCGGCCGCGAAGCCAGACGATCCCAGCGGTCCGGTGGAAGCGCCGGTAGGAAATCACGGTCTGCCGTCTTGCGCCGCGGCGCCGGACCCTGACGCCTCTCCGGACCCGGCTTCGTTGCTCTTCGTCGCCCCGCCATCAGATGCCGGCCCGTTTCGGCCGGCGCAAATCGTAGACGTAGATCGAATAGCCGATGCGCTCGTCCGGCTGAAGCTCGCGGAGCCAGGCGAAGGTGCCCGGTTCGGCGAACAGCTCATAGAGCCACGATACGCTGATCGCCACGACACAGTCGGGATGGCCGTACTTCGCAACGCTTTCGGTCGTGGGCACGTACCTTCCCTTTACGCCATAGTATGCCTCGTCCGCGACGCCCATCAGAGCCACGCAAAGAGGCTTGGCGCCGGTCCGGTGAACGTAGTCGCGGAGCTTTCCCACATCCTGTCCCCAATCGATGTTGGAGTCCAACAGGTAGCGCGGGCCGTTGGTGGGGCCCCCGGAGGGAGCGTTGAAAAAGGCGAGGTAGTGCGGAGCCACCCAGGCGTGCTCGGCGGCGAGCAGCGCGAGCATCGCCACGGTAAGCGCCGGGCGCCTCCAGAAATGGGCCAGGGCGCTGCCGGCCGCCGCGAAAGCGAACGGATAGACCGGCAGAATGTGCCGTAACCCGAGGTTGAGGTTCGATTGCATCGCCAGAGCGAAAAACACAACGGCAGGGACGCCGAGCAGAAAGACGACTGGCGGCCATTTTCGCGGGGAGGGGCGCCCCCGGCGCACCCAGCCCCTCACCAGCCCGGCCACGGCCAGGGCAAGCGCCGCCAGCAGCGCTGTCGGCGTTTTGACCAGGAAAGCCACCGGGAAGTAGTACCAACAACCATGGCGCGACGGCTGGCCCAACAGGTAGGTGAAGTGACCCTCTTCGTTGTGCCGGGCGACGAAGTGCAGACCCACCAGGTACGGGTGGGCGGGCAGGTCAAGCATTCTTCCCACTTCGGCGAAGGCTCGGCCGGCGGGGTGGGAGGGATCCACGACTCCGTGGAGCCGGGGCCCTTGGTTTTCGAGGGCCCTTAAAGTGTCCGGGTAGTACGTCAGGCCGAGCACCATGATCCCCCCTGCAAAAACCACGGGCACGCCGGCCAGCGCCCGGCGCAAACGGCCCTGATGCTGCCATGCATGGATCAGGCCTACGAGCGGCAGCAGTGCAATCAGCAGGATGGTGGAGAACTTCGCCGAGAGCGCCAGGCCGAGCACGATTCCGGCCAGGAGCGATCGCATCCATCCGCCGCGCCGCAAATAGCTTTCCCAGCAGACTACGCTAAGGAAAACGAAGATCGCCGCGGGCATGTCGGAAGTCACGTAGTGGCCATGGGAGATCACGCTGGGGTCCAGCGTGTAGAAGGCCAAGCCAAGCAGCGCCGCCAACGCTCCCAGGTGGGCTCTCAACCACAAGGCGAACGCCAGCCCGAACACGACCGTGAGCGCGACAAACGGCAGGCGGGCACGAAACACCATCGTATCGGGGGGCACGCGATTGCGGTAAACAAAGCGTGTACCCGTGTGCTGCGTGTGCCCCCAGTCGGCGATCTCACGGGGAAGGCGGGGATCCAACGGCCACAGCGCGAGACCGGCGAGCAGTTTCATCAGTGGAGGGTGCTCATAGTTGTACCAGTAATCGCCGGTGGTGACGATGTTGTAGCCCGCGGCGAGGTGGGTCGGCTCGTCAAACGTGGCCGTTTCCGCCCGGGCGGTGTAGACCAGCAGCGCCGAGAGGACCGACAGCAGGAGGACCGCCGAGCCCCAAAACGCCGCCGGCCGGTCGAAGACGGAACGCGGGCCTCGGATCGGCTCCGGTCCTCCGGGAGCCCTATCAGAAACCTGCCGACCGCGCGCTGGAGGCTGGCCGCGGTGTCGTTTTGGTCGCGCCATGGCCGGTCCGCCGCGCTAGAGTTCGCGCCGGTTCTCGAGCGACTTCGACATCGTGACCTCGTCGGCGAATTCGAGGTCGCTGCCCACCGGGATGCCCAGGGCGATCCGGGTTACCCGGAGCCCCAGCGGCTTGAGCAGACGGGACAGGTAGGCGGCGGTGGCCTCGCCCTCGACCGTCGGATTGGTGGCCAGAATGATCTCTTCGACCTGGCCATGCGGCAGGCGATCGAGCAGGCTTTTGATCTTGAGCTGCTCCGGGCCCACCCCCCGCAGGGGCGAAATCGATCCGTGCAACACGTGGTAGAGCCCGTGGAAGGTCCGGGTAGTCTCGATCGGAAGGATGTTATGCGGCTCCTCAACGACACAGATCACCGACTGGTCGCGGTGCGGGTCGCGGCAGTACGGGCAAAGCTCCGCGTCGCTGATGTTGTTGCAGAGGGCGCACAATCCGAGCTTGTCCTTCACGTCCAACAGCGCTTGGGAAAGACGCTCGGCATCCTCGCGGGGCGCCCGAAGGACATGGAACGCCAGCCTCTGCGCGGATTTATGCCCGATTCCCGGCAGGCGTTTGAACTCCTGGATCAAAGCGGCAAGCGGTTCCGCGAAGTCAGGCATAGACACATCCGGCCACCCGGGGGCGGCAAGCCGCGGGGCCTCTCCAACCGGCTGGGCGCTGCCGTAGCTGGTTGGATGCGCGCCCGGGCATCAGAACAATCCTGGCGGCAGGCCCAAGCCGCCAAGCAAACCGCCCATCTTCTGCTTGGCCTCGTCGTCCACCTTTTTGGTGGCTTCGTTGAACGCGGCCATGACCATGTCTTGCAGCATCTCGACGTCGCCGGCCGCTTCGGGATCGATCGTGACGCCGAGACAGTTCTTCTGACCGTCCATCTTGACCGTCACCATGCCGCCGCCGGCAGACGCCTCCACCCGGATCCGAGCGATCTCCTCCTGCAAGCGCTCCTGCATCTGCTGCGCCTGCTTCATCATTTGCTGCATGTTTCCCGGTAGTTTCATGGGCACCTCGTGGCGGTCGCTTCGGACTCCTTATTGTTTCAGATTGCGGATTGTTCTCACCTGGCTTCCGGGAAACAACTCCTGGAAGCGGCGTACTTCGGGATGCCCCAGCGCGCGCTCGGAGGCCTCATCCTCGGGCCGCGGGTTTTCCCCGCTTTCGGCCGCGGAAGTCTCCGCCACGGTGACGGAGACCTTCACAGGCTTGCCGGCAACCTGCGCCAAGAGCGTCTTGAAGTCGCCGGAGCGGAGAGCCAGCGTGAAGTCGCGGGGCGCGGCGAGCTGCAGCTCGCCGCCGTGCTCGGTGAGCGCCGCGTGCTCGATCGCGTCGGCGACAAATGTGAGTCCCCGCTCGCGGGCGGCTTCCAACAGCCGGCTCTTCCACTCGGTCAAGTCCGCAGCCGGCGGACCGGATCTCTCCGGCGTGACGGCGCCGCCCGCCGCGGATGCAATCGGCGGCCGCGCGGGCGGATAGACGTTGCGGAGGGGCTCGGTGGCTGGGGTCGTCTGTTTCGCTTGAAGCGGGCGCCGGGGCGGGTTCCCGCCCCCGACGGCCGGCGCGGACGGCGCGCCCCCCTGCGCCAGCGCTTCTTCAATGGAGACCAAACGGCCGGCGTGGACCAGCTTCAGCAGCCCGATCTCCAAGTGCAACCGCGGCTGCAGCGAGAATTGCAGTTCCCGGAACAGATCCAGCGTCAGTTGCAGGTAGCGCGCCAGGTCCTCTTCGCTGAATGAGGCCGCTATTCCGGCCAGGTTCCGCTCTTCCTCCGGCGTGGCCGCGACCAGCCGGGAGCCGGACCCGGCCACCTTGACCACCAGCAGGTTGCGGAAGTATCGGGCGAGTTCCCGGCAGAAATGCTGAAGATTCCGGCCATCGCGTTCAAGGTCCTGGACAATCTCCAGCATGCGGCGCGAGTCGCCCGCCACGAGAGCTTCGGTGACGCGATGGAGTGACGCGAGGGAGAACATGCCCAGCAGCGGCCGGACCTCGGCGGCATCGAGCCTCGTGCCGCAGCAGGCGATCGCCTGGTCCAGCGCCGACAACGAGTCGCGGACGCTGCCTTCGCCGGCCAAAGCGAGCACACCCAGAACCTCCGGGTCCGTCTCGATGCTCTCCTGCTCGCAGATCCGTCGCATCAGCTCCACGACCTCTTCGAAGTCAAGGGACCGGAAGGCGAACTGCTGGCAGCGGGACGCGATGGTGGTGGGAATCTTGTGTGCTTCGGTAGTGCACAAGATGAAGACCACCCACTCCGGGGGCTCCTCCAGCGTCTTCAGGAGCGCATTGAACGCTTCGCTCGTGATCTGGTGGGCCTCGTCAATGATGAAGACCTTGTAGCGGTCGCGGGCCGGGCGGTACTTGATGCTCTCCCGGAGTTCGCGCATCTCGTTGATACCGCGGTTCGAGGCGGCGTCGATCTCGATGACGTCCACCGAGTTCCCGGCGGCCACTTCCCGGCAACTGGAGCAAGTGCCGCATGGTGACGCCGTCGGCCCGGCGACGCAGTTGAGACACCGCGCCAGGATGCGCGCCACCGTGGTTTTGCCCGTTCCCCGCTGTCCCGAGAAGATGTAGCCGTGTGCAATCCGCTCGCGGGCGATGGCGTTTTCGAGAGTGGTCCGGACGTGTTCCTGCCCCACCAGCTCCGCAAAAGTCTGAGGCCGATATTTGCGGGCAAGCACCTGGTACATTGGGATTGAGGCCGGACAAGATCCTGCCAGACCCCGGGAAATCCGCGGCACACGGGCTGGGCCACTACCGTTGCTTCCTTCCGGACCTGGCGGGGTTTGCGGCGGCCCATTGCACGGAGCCCGGGGCCTGACAACCCATTATCGTAGCACGGCACGCGGGCCGAACCGCTCGCACCAGCACGGTATTACGGTACTTACGGACACGCCTCGATAGGCGCGGGGCGCCTGTTTGACGGCCGAATCAGGGCCTTTGAGCCCTGAGGGCACGAGATTGGCGAGCCGCTCGCCGTCTCCTTCCGCACGCGTAAAAGGCGACGATCCCGAAGGCCGCCAGCGCGAACGCCGCCGGCTCCGGCACGGCGGTCACCTCGCCGTCGATCAAGTCAACGGGGATCGCCGCCAGCCCTCCGGAATCGGAAAGGACGACATTGCTCAGAGACAGGAGGGTGTGGCCCACCCCGATTACATCGAAGGTGATGCGGGCGAGGACGAAAGCCGGAGCCTGGAGGGTATCCAGATCGACCGGCGAGTCGAAGGAGATCTCAAACAGGTCGACCTGCCCAGAGATAAAGTCGTCATAGAAGAACAGCGAGCCCAAACCAAACAGATCGAGCTGATCGCCGAGAACGGGATCGCCGAAGCTAACGGTGTTCACCGCCAGAATGAGCGGGTCGAAGCTGATGGTTGTTTGAAAAGCGCCCACGGAGGGTGCGGCCCCATCACCGAGCCCCGTAATCAGAACATCCACCGATAGCGGCGTGCCGAGCGCCCCGTCCTGGCTCGGCGGGACGATGGAGAGGATTGGCGCCGCCGAGGCGGTGCCGCCCAGAATCCCAATGGCCGCCATTACGGCAATCCCTACCAGGCGGCTGCCCCCCCACGCCCGACCCATCCAAGTGCGAACCATGCTTTGAGTATAAGGCAAAAAACATCACATCCTGCCGTCCGCGTCATTTTTCTAGATACTTAGGCGGGGTCTACGAGTACTGTAGGCCGGTGCGCCAGACCCGGTACCACCGTTCGGCAGCCATCGGCCGGCGGCGGAGACTGCGGCGGGGCGGCCGCGCCAACACGCACCGCAGGCATTGTAGAATAAAGGGGAACCTCCGCTGGGAGGTCGTCTAACGGTAAGACAGCAGACTCTGGATCTGCTTATCGAGGTTCGAAT
>CAYRPT010000244.1:0-6372 GCA_964425895.1 uncultured Solibacteraceae bacterium
CAGATGACCGGCACGCCATGACGCGCGGCCAACCGCACCAGCGGCAGGTGCGAATCCGGGCGGGTGGCGACATCGAGGAAATCGAGGCGTTCCCGGCCGAGCATCTCTTCGACGTTCGCGTACGCGGCCGGGGCCGCGGCCCGGGCCCGGTCGGGGTCGAGGTCGCAGGCGGCGACAATTCGCGCCTCCGGCATCCGCCCCCAGGCTTCGAGCTGAATCTGGCCAAAGTAACCGCAGCCGACGATGCCGCCGCGGAGAGGGGTTACCATACAGCATCAGCTTACATGACACGGAGGCGGTAGAGCGCGGAGGCTGCGAGAGCGGTTCCCGGCGAGCTACGTCATCACCGGGCCTTGGGAAACTGCGAGGGCGTCGAGAAACGACTCGCGCCTCAGCCGCAGGGTCTTGACCGACAAGGCGAACGAGAATCGGTAGAGCAGCAGGCCGGCGGCGCCGGCGCAGCCGAGCACGAGCCAGAATGCAGCCTCGCTATCGAGCGCCCATCGAGCGAGAAACGCCACGGCCACGGGCAGCGCGATCACGGGATAGACCAGCAGCAACATGGCTTGAAAACGGCTCGCGGATGTGGTGCGCCATGACTGCCGGGGATCCACCGGCCGGGGGTAGTTCACCGAGCCGTAGTTGCCCACGGCCAGCATGTACACCGCGAGAACCAGCGTCACGGCGAAGCACTCAGCGATTTGCCGGACAGTGAGTGGCATGGCGAGGGCGCCGCAGGCGATGGCCACCGCGGCCACTTCGAGGAGAACGAAGATAAGGGCGGCGATGTTCTTGGCGGCGAGCGCCTGCGACAGCGGCGCCCCGGGCAGGAAGTAGATGCTGGCGGCGCCCCGGTCGAACCCGAAGGAATTCCAGAAAGTGACCTCGCCCAGCAGCAACAGGGCGTACAGGCTGACGAAAGTCAGGTAGTTCTCCCCGAAGAAGCCATGAGCATAATCGCCGTGAAGTGTGAGAGGCAGCCAGATGATGAGGCCGAAGGTAAAGCCCATAATGAATACAACCCGGAAGCGGGGTGACCGGGTGAGGGTCCGGATCTCCTTCTCGAGCAGAGCGGCGAGCGGGTCTCTCAGCACCACGCCGGGCGCCCGGAACACCCGGTCGAGGGCGGCGACCAGCGGCCGGGGGGGAGCAACGCGGACAGCGGCCGCGCCCAGGTCGAAGGCGAGGCTGCGCTCGAACTGCCAGCGGGCGAACGCGTAGGCGATCAGCGTCCAGCCGATGAGCACCAGCCACGGGAGCGGGAATCGCTCTCCCAGAATCGCGGCCGCGCCGGCGCTCCACGGCCACCACGGCTCGGGCGGCGAGGTGACGTACTGCTTCACCGACGGCGGAACGCCGAAGATCAACAGCACCTGGGGCAGGGCAGCGAGGCTGACCAACACCAGGAAGGTGATCTCCCGCACGTGCTTGCGCGCCAGCAAACGGCCGAGCAGGTGGCGAAGCCCGGCGCTCAACAACAGATTCATAACGGCGAACGGTGCCAGCGGGGCGGCCGCCCACGCCGGGAGTACGGGGTTGGCCAGCAAACCCACCGTGGCGCCGGAGACCACCAGCAGCATCTCGACCGCGCTGGTCATCCGCAGCATCACCTCGATGCCGAAAAGTTGGCTGCTCGGGATCGGGTAGATGCGCAGCCGGTTCAAGTCGAGCGAGGCGCCCGCCGAGATCATGAGAACCGGGATCAACTGCCAGTACATCATCGCGGCCAGCAAGCCGTTGGAGAGCAGCAGCGCCAGGCGTTCGGTTTCGTGCGTGTCGGCCAGCAGGACGCCGGCCGCGATTGCGCCAAAGGTCCAGAGGCCGTACCAGATTCCGGCCAGAGTCCAGGTGGCGAGGGTGCGCGACAGGTTGCCCCGCGGGTAGAAGTTACGAAGCGTCCGGATCTGGGCCCAGAGAATGGCCCGGGCCTGGGGCAGGACGCCGCCTACAGCCATTCCAGTGTCTCCACAGGCCGGCCTCCTATCAGACGCACGAACGTGTCCTCCAGGCTCTCGTGGCCTCCGCGAAGCTCGTTCATCGGAGCGTCCATCACCAGCCGGCCTTTGTCGATGATCGCCACCCGGTCGCAGAGCCGCTCCACCACCTCCAGGACGTGCGAGGTCAGGAAGATAGTGGCGCCCCGCCGAACCTGTTCGAGCAGGATGTCTTTCATAAGGCGCGCGCCGACGGCGTCCACGCCCTCGAACGGTTCGTCCATGAGGTAAAGGTCGGGCCGGTGGATCAACGAAGCGGCCATCGCCACGCGCTTTCGCATGCCTTTCGAGTAATCCGCGATCAGCTTGTGGCCGGCGCCGTCGAGCTCGAACAGGGCCACCAGCTCCCGGGCCCGCTCGCGGGCCACCGGGCGCGCCAGACCGTACATGCGGCCGACAAACTCCAGCAACTCCATCCCGGTGAGATGATCGAACAGCAGGCTCTCATCCGGCACCAGCCCGATGCGCCGCTTGATCGCGAGCGCCTGCTCGGGCATCGGGAGGCCGAAGATCCGTATCTCACCGGACGTGGGCGGCGCCAAGCCGACCAGCATACGGATGGTTGTCGTTTTTCCCGCGCCATTCGGGCCAAGAAAACCGAAGAACGTCCCCGCGGGGACAGTCAGGCTAAGGCCGTCGACAGCGGCTTGCGATCCGTAAACCTTTCGCAGATCACGGACTTCAATGGCCGGGGGGGTACCGGTCATGACATCCATTATCCTATTGGATCGGCAGAATGCCCGCCGAAGTGGAGGGCCGGTAGGGGTTCGGGGGCGAACCGCGGTTCACCGACTCCCGGGTTCCTGGAGGATTTCGAGGTCAAGATTATAGGAGCCGTTCTCCTCGGCTTCCACCTTCTCGCCCTCGTTTTCCAGAGAGGCCAGGAAATCGGGGTCCATGTGCTGGCCGAATTCGACGTCCGTGAGCGCCCAAACGCGGTACTCCCCCGGAGGCAAATTGCGGGCCGCAAAGCTTCCGTTCTGGTCGGTGGTTTCCAGGCGGAACAGGTCGTCACGATCGCGCCGGGACACTTCCGGTGCGATCAGGACCTTGATGTTGGGAGCCAGTTTCCCCTTGTCGTCCTTGACGGAACCGGCTATCGTGGCGGCGGCCAATCGCACCCGGAGCTTCAACGGGCCTTGGGCGCCGGGGGCAATATCGAACTCCGCTCCGGTGACGTCCTGACCGCCGAAGGTCGCGCCCGCGAGGTAACCTCCTTCGGGGAGCGGGCGAAGTTGAGCCCGGTAACGCCCCGCCGGAACGCCACTCAACTCGAAGGAACCGTCCGGCTGAACTTCAGCCGGACGCGGCGTGCCCATCAGGCCTGGCTCGGAGGTTGTGAGGAAGACGCGCGTCGGCGTTTCCTCCAAGGAAACCGGTGCGGCCCCATCACCCTCGAAAACGAGTTCGCCGGGAATATCCACTCCCGATTCGAGCGGGATCGTCAGACCTTCCACATCGGAGGATCCGACACTCACTTCCAGCCGGCCCTGTAATTGTGGCCGGCCGCTCGCGAGCGACGAAGAGAAGGCGCGCAAAACATAGGTTCCAGCGCGCAACCCGGCCAGGTCGAACTCTCCCGACCTGGGGTCGGCGGGCTGAAACCTCTGCATGCCGAAATCCGACGAATCCTTGGAGAAGATCGAAATCATAGCGTCGCGCGCCGGTTTGCCGGCATCGAGGATTCGTCCCTTCACACGGACCGCACGGTCGGGCACGAGGCGCAGGTCCACTCCCTGGCGTTGTTCTCCGGGCCGGAGGTCGAAGGCGATCGCGGTCTCGGCATCGAGCACGCCCGGATAGAAGACGGTGGGATAGCTGCTCTCCGGGGCGCCGCTCCGCGTGACGCTGCGGGACCATGCGCTGTCGCCATAGGTGGCGCTGACGTAGTAGCGGCCGGGTGGGATGTTGAAGATGCGGTACTCGCCCCGGTCGTCCGTTTGGTCCATCCCGGCAGGCGCGAGTTGTTTCTTGCCCTGGCGAAACATGTACCGCTGCAGGGCCACGCTGGCGCGAGGCTGGGGATCCCCGAACTCGTCGAGCACGCGTCCAGTGACCACGGCTCCCGGCATCATCTTGAATGTGATCCCTTTGACTGCCTGGCCTTCGGCAACCGAAACGCGTCTGCTGGAGGCTCGGCGGAACGCCCCGGTATCGTCCGCCGCGACAAATCGCGGGTGCGCGGCGCTCAAGGTGTAGTCGCCCGGCGGGATCTTTTCGAAAACGAAGCGGCCCTCGGCGTCGGTGGAAGTGTGAATCGGAACCCGCAATTGGCTCGCATACAAGTTCAGTTGAGCCTTCCGCACGGGCGTTTCGCCGGAGGCGAGAACCACGGAACCCTCAATCCGGCCCGGCTCCTTTTCCTTCTCTCCTTCTTTGGTCTGGGGCCCCGGGGGGAGAAGAACTTCCATCGTTACCTGCCAGGCCGGCGCCGGGAGAGCGGCGGCCAGGAGCGCACACCAAACCACGTGGCAGATCATCGGCTCCTCGCTGAACCAAAACAAGATCCGTTTCTCTCATTGCGCGACGGCGTCTCGCGCAAGCCGCTTTCTTGGACGCCGCAGGAGCCAGACCTGTTTCGGTGATCTTCGCGGAGGTTCAGGGTGGAGCGGACCGGCGGACCGAGCCGGCGGTTCCTACGGCATCAGGCCTTCAATCACGAGCTCGACGCGGCGGTTCTGCTGGCGGCCCGCCGCCGTGTTATTCGAAGCAATGGGCTGGGTTTCGCCAAAGCCGCGAGCGGACATCATGGCGATCGAAATCCCGCAGTCCTCCAGGTACGTACGCACCGCATCGGCCCGAGCGGCCGAGAGTTTCCGGTTCACGGCGGGGCTTCCGGTGGAATCGGTGTGACCTTCGATGCTGAGGCGGTATTCGGGGGCGACCAGGAGGACTCCGGCGATTCGGCTGAGCACCTCCCGCGCGCCCGGCAGGAGCTTGGAGCTGCCCGAGGTGAACAGCACGTCGGGGAGGAAAACGGTCAGGCCCCGGCTGCCGCTCTCGATATCGGCGAGCTGGCGCAGAGCGTTCTGCATGCGTACGGAGAAGCCGGCGGCTTGGTTCCTGGCCGCCTCGGCGGCGCGCTGCGCGGAAGCGCGGTCGCGCGCCAGCCGGTCAGCTTCCTGATTCGCCTTCAAGATGCTCTGTTCGGCTTCGGTGAGGCGCGCGGAAAGCTCCTCGGCGCGGGCTCGCCAGGTCTTAACATCCTCCGAGGAGCGCGCGGCCAGGGCGCTCGCCTCGGCGAGGTCCGCCCGGAGCTTCTCGATCGTCTCGTGGTTTACCTTCCGTTCATCCGCGAGAAGAGCGGCGGCTCGCCGCTGCTCCGCCAGCTCCTTGGCGCGCACCGCCAGGCGCACGGCCCGGTGGGCGACGATGGTGAGATCCTTGTCGGCGGCGCCGCCCGCGAAGGTCTTCTGGGTCTCACTGAGCGCGGCGCGGGCCTGTTCAAAGACCTCCCGTGCCCATTCCTGCGCCCCGGCCTCCTCGGCGGACCGCACGGCGATGAGAGCCTGGTGGCGGTCGGTACGAGCCTCCCCCCGCGCCTCGGCCAGCCCGGGAAGATTCTCCTGGCGGGCGTTGTACGAGGTTACGAAATCGGAGTACGTCACCGGAACCGGCGCGGCGCCCTTCTGCTGTAGAAGCCCCGCGTCGGTGGAAGTGAGGATCACGAAGCGGCTCGGCTTGCGGGCGAGGAAGTGCGGCTCAGCCGTCACCATGACGCCGAACGCCGCCAGCGGCGTGGTTGCCGTCAAGCGGGCGTTGGAACCCTGCGTAATGATCTCGCCGGCGTTGTCGGCCCGGCCTTCCGGCGTGACGGTCCAGAGAACGTAGGTGTTGATATCGCCGCCGAACAGCATCGCAGGCTGCATCTGCTTCAGCTCGAGATCAATCTCGGTAACGCCCCGCCGGCGGCGGATCTTCGCCTCGCCAACAGCGGAGGCGAGGTGCGGGGACGAGGCGAGGGAGAGGCGGATCGTTTCGTCCTCGGGGTAGGAGACCGCGGTGAGCGGGCGCTCCAGGCCGGACGCCGGACCGCCTGGTGTCTGCGGCGCCCCGGCGGCCCCACCCCCGAAGCAGAGCGGAAGGGACGTCAACAGGGCAACGCGGAGCCTGCGGATGAGCATCAGAAATCAGTCTAGCAACCCGGGACAGGGAGACCCGCCAGAGACGGCCGGACTTGTCAGGCTGTGCTGACCCTCTTCACGGCCTTGGGGTGGTCCCAGACCTCCGGTTTGACGATCATGCCAAAGCCGGGCAACTCGGGGACGGCGATGCTTCCGCCGCTGGGAATGATAGGATTCTCCAGCATCGCCGGCCAGTCCTTCTCATAGAACCGCTGGCAGCTCTCCTGGATCCACACGTTGGTGCTGGCAGTGGT
>CAYRPT010000245.1:0-6323 GCA_964425895.1 uncultured Solibacteraceae bacterium
GTTCTGGGCCTTTACTACCTGACGAAGGCCAAGCCGGGCGCCAAGGGCGAAGGCCGTATGTTCGCCTCGCCCGAGGACGTGCTGATCGCGCTCGAAATGGGCGAGGTGGAAAGCCTCACCCCGATCAAGCTGCGCTACACCGGCCGAGTTCTCGACCTGGCCAACGCCTTCGACAGCCAGAACCTGCTGCACACCGAGCCTATTGAGTACACCAAGCAGTACATGGACACGACGGTCGGCCGCGTAATTCTGAATGACGCTTTGCCGGGCGACATGCCGTTCGTCAACGGGCTACTCAAGAAGAAAGGCCTCGGCCAGCTCGTTCAGTACTGCTATCTCCGGTTCGGCCTCGAAACCACGGTCGAGATGCTCGATGAGATCAAGAAGCTCGGCTTCTACTACGCCACCCGCGCGGGCATTTCCATCGGCATCGACGACATGGTCGTGCCGAGCCTCAAGGAGTCGCTGGTGCGCGACGCGGAAAAGGCCGTCATCGAGGTTCAGGAGCAATACCAGGAAGGCGCCATCACGCACGGGGAGCGCTACAACAAGATCATCGAGATCTGGTCGAAGGTGACCGACCGCGTCTCCGACGAGATGTTCAAGGGCATGGAGGCCGACGACAAGGCCGGCATCATGAATCCCATCTACATCATGGCGGATTCCGGCGCCCGCGGCTCGAAACAGCAGATCCGCCAGCTTTCCGGCATGCGCGGCCTGATGGCCAAACCCTCCGGCGAGATCATCGAAACCCCCATTACGGCCAACTTCCGGGAAGGCCTGAACGTATTGCAGTACTTCATCTCCACTCACGGCGCCCGGAAAGGACTGGCCGATACGGCGCTGAAGACAGCGGACTCCGGTTACCTGACGCGCCGGCTGGTCGACGTGGCCCAGGACGTGATCGTCACCGAATTCGACTGCGGCACGTCCGACGGCATCATGGTGGAACCCATCGTCGAATCCGGCGAGATCATTGAGCCGCTGCGCGACCGCATTGTCGGCCGCGTAGCCCAGGAGGATATCAAGGATTACGAGGGCCAGACGATCGTCGCCACCAACCAGGAAATCAACGAGGAGCTCGCCGCCGAGATTCAGGATGCCGGCGTGGAGCGCGTCAAGATCCGCTCCGTGCTTACCTGCGAGTCGCGCCGCGGCGTCTGCCAGCTCTGCTACGGACGGAACCTCGCCACGGGCCGCATGGTCGAGCGCGGCGAGGCCGTGGGCGTCATTGCCGCACAGTCGATCGGCGAGCCCGGCACGCAGCTTACGATGCGGACCTTTCACATCGGCGGCACCGCGACCGGCCAGCGCGAGCAGTCCCAACAGGATGCCCGCAGTGACGGCTTCGCCCGCTTCGTCACCATCATCACGGTGACCAACGCCGCCGGGGACCTCATCGTCATGAACCGGAACGGCGTTCTCGCCATTGTCGACGACAAGGGCCGCGAAAAGGAGCGCTACCCGGTCGTCTACGGCGCCAAGCTCCTGGTGAAAGACGGTGCGCCGGTCAAGGCGAACCAGACTTTGCTCGAGTGGGACCCGTATACGTTCTCGATCCTGACCGAGGTCAGTGGCGAGGTGCACTTCCGCGACCTGGTTGACGGCGTCACTTTGCAGGAGCAGGTGGACGAGATCAGCGGCCTTTCGCAGTATGTCGTGGTCGAGTCGCAGGAAGAGAAGCGGCTCCCGACCGTCGTCGTTCGTCCGGAGGGCGGCGGCCGGGCCGAGGAGAAGCGGTACCTCATGCCCACCCACGCCCACCTTATGGTGGCCGACGGCGAAAAGGTGCACGCCGGCGACGTTCTGGCCAAGATTCCGCGCGCCACTACCAAAACCAAGGACATCACCGGCGGTCTGCCCCGCGTGGTGGAGTTGTTCGAGGCCCGCAAGCCGCGGGAAACCGCGGTCATTGCCGAGATCAACGGTATCGTGAAGTTCGGCGAATTCTCCAAAGGCTTCCGCAAGATCTCCATCGTCGGCGACGATGGCGAGGAGCGGGAATATCTCCTGCCGCGCGGCGTTCACGTGAACGTACAGGAAGGCGAGCGGGTCCGGGCAGGCGATCCGTTGATGGATGGTCCGCGCAACCCGCATGACATTCTCCACGTCCTCGGCGAAAAGGAGCTCCAGAAGTATCTCGTCAACGAGATTCAGGAGGTCTACCGCCTCCAGGGTGTCAACATCAACGACAAGCACCTCGAGGTCATCGTCCGTCAGATGATGCGTTGGGTGAGGATCGACGACATCGGAGACACTGAGTTCCTGCCCGACGAAACGGTCGATAAGTTTAAGTTCCTCGAGGAGAACCGCGCGGCCATCGCCGCCGGCGGCCGGCCCGCTCAGGGCGAGCCGGTGCTCCTCGGCATTACCAAGGCTTCGCTGTCCACCGACTCGTTCATTTCGGCCGCCTCGTTCCAGGAAACCACGCGCGTACTCACCGAGGCCGCCATCAACGGAAAGGTCGATTACCTCCGCGGTCTCAAAGAGAACGTGATTATGGGCCGGCTCATCCCGGCTGGAACCGGCATGGAGTATTACCGCAAGGTCAAAATCGCCGGGGAAACTCTGGTGGAGGAAGAAGCCCTGCCCGAGAGCGAGGCCCTCATGTCCGAGACCATCTCCGGCTACGAAGAGGATGCCCGGCTCACCTTCGGCGGACTCGGCGATGAAGCCGCCGCCGACGAGGACTTCGCCGAGTAATCGGGCCGCCCGGGCCTGACTATTAAGGGGCGGCCGCGGCCTCTTGCGGTCGCGCGCCGTCCTGTTTCCGGCTCTCGGCCTGGAGTTTCATAATGATCTCACGGTGTCGCCGGCCGTCTTCCCGGCGGCCGAGTTTGTAGTAGGTGGCGGCCAATTGTGCGTGGGCCTCGACGAAATCCGGCGCTTCCGCCACCATCGCTTCCAGAATCTTCCGGGCCTCGTCCAGGCGGCCTCCAGCCAGCTCCAGGCTGGCCGCCTGGTACCGGGCGGCGATCGACGCCGGGCGAATCGCCAACGCGCGCTCGATGAGCGGCCGGGCCTCCTCGAATCGGGTCTCCATCCGCAGCAGAGCTCCCAGATTCAGATTGGCGTCGAAATCCGTGGGATCCGCCGCCAGTTCCCGGCGGAAAGCCGCCTTGGCCTCCTCGGAATGGTCGTTCTCCATTTCGGCCCGGCCGTAGAGTGCCCACACGCCGGGCAGGTTCGGGTTCAGGTCGGCGGCCTTCTTCAGCGTGGTAAGCGCCACCTCGTAGTCGCCCGCAGCCAACTGCGACGCCCCGATCAGCATGTGGATTTCCGCCGTGTCCCCGAAGCGCATGAACCGCTCGATCAACTTCCGGCCCCGTTCGTGTTGGCCGTCGCGCAGCAAAGCCGTGCCGAGGATGTAGGAAACGGCGCGATCGTCAGGATCACGGTCCACCAGCGGGGCCAGCAGATCGATGACCTTCCCGTTCTCGCCCAACCTCAGGTAGCAATCCGCCAGCAGATACAGGGCCTGCTCGTTCCGCTGGTCCGCGGCGTGAACCGCCTCGAATTCGCCGGCCGCCTTCCGGAATTCGGCCCTCTTATAGTAGGCAAGCGCCAGATTTACGCGGATCGCGCGGTTGGCCGGCTCCCGCCGCAGGGCCTGCTCGTAGCTGGCGATAGCCTCGTCGAAGCGTCCAAGCGCGGCCAGCGCCGCGCCGAGGTTCGATAGCGCCGGAACAAAGCCGGGCCGCAACTTGAGAAACTCCCCGTACTTCGTAACCGCCGTGGAGAAGTCTTTGCTGTTCTGGGCGGTCACCGCGGCGGCGAATAGCTCCGCGGCGGCCGCCGAAGAGTGTCCGCGGGATGCGCCGTCCCCCGGATAGACCGGCGGCTTGCCGACCCGTAAGGGAGGCTCCTGCGCAAGAGAGACAACAGCCACCAGCAACAGCGGGATGCCTCGGGTCCCCATCTACCGACGAGCGTAACACACGGGCGCCGGGGTTCTTCGTGATCCGTCCGTCCGGAAGACCGCATCGCGGTATGGAATTCGGGCTTCTTCATTTTTGCTATCCTCGGTGGTGGGTTGCGGAACCCCGTGAAATCGGGCACGCCACGCAAAAGCGCCGCCGCGCCCATCCGGGACCCGAGGCGGCGCACGGTAAGGAAGGCCAGCGATGTCAGGTCATTCGAAGTGGGCGACCATCAAGCACAAGAAGGCCGCACTCGACAAGAAACGCGGTAAACTTTTCACCCGGCTGATCAAGGAAATCACGATCGCGGCGCGTGACGGCGGCGACGCGGATGCGAACCCGCGTCTGCGGACCGCGGTCCTCGCCGCCAAGGCGGCCAGCATGCCGCAGGACAATATCACCCGGGCCATCAAGCGTGGCACCGGCGAACTCGAGGGCGGACAGATCGACGAAGTGATGTTCGAAGGCTACGGCCCGGGCGGCGTCGCGATCCTGGTGCTCACCGCCACCGACAACCGGAACCGGACGGTGTCGGAGATCCGCCACATCTTCTCGAAAAACGGGGGCAACCTCGGCGAGAAGAACAGCGTCGCGTTCATGTTCGACCGCAAGAGCCACATCGTGATCGAACGCGAAGGCTTGTCCGAGGACGACCTGATGGCGGCGGTGCTCGACGCCGGACCGGATGACATCCGGCAGGATGGAGGCCAATGGGAGATCATCGCCCCGCCGGAACAGCACGACGCGGTGCTCGCCGCGCTGGCCGCCGGCGGCATCGAAACCGCCAGCGCCGAAGTCGGGTTCATTCCACAGAACTACGTCAAGCTCGAGGGTAAGAACGCCGAGCACATGCTGAAGCTGAGCGAGGCTCTCGAAGACCACGATGACGTGCAGAACGTGTACTCGAACTTCGACATCGACCAGGAGGAACTGGAGCGCCTGTCGGCGTAGCAGCCGGCCCCGGCGCCGGGCGGCCTCCGGCGGCGGAAGCGGACATGAGGGTTCTGGGGATTGATTGTGGAACCGAGCGGACCGGTTACGGCGTCATTGAGAGTGACGGGCGTCAGCACCGGCTCGTGGCCGCGGGCGTGGTCCGCACCAGGGTTGCCGATACACTGGGCGATCGTTTGAGGGCCATCTCCGAAGGGCTCCGGGAGATCATTCGCCAGCAAACGCCCGACGCGGCGGCGGTCGAAGAGGTGTTTCACGCGGCCAACGTGAAGACGGCGCTCAAATTGGCCCACGCGCGGGGGGTGGCTTTGCTGTGTATTTCCGAAGCGGGGCTTCCGTGCGCGGAGTATTCGCCCTTGGAGATCAAGACCAGCGTAGTGGGCTACGGGCGGGCGGAGAAATCTCAGGTGCAGCTCATGGTGGCGTCGCTGCTGGGATTGGCGAAGCCCCTCACCTCGGAGGACGCCAGCGATGCATTGGCGGTGGCGATCTGCCACGCGACCACGTCGGTTCTCGCCCGCCGGCTCGGCCGCGCCACCGATCAGGAGGCAAACAGGTGAGGGGGATGATTGGGGCTTTGGCGCTGGCGGGCCTGACAGCCGGTTGGCTGGTGGGCGCCGGCGGACCGTCCATCTTCTACTCGCGCGAGCACCGGGCAAGCCGGCCCTCGTACGTACAGATCACGCTGGAGCGCGATGGAAGCGCCGTGTACCGGGAGTCCGCGGATGACCCGGACGAGCAACCCGTTCGCTTCCGCCTCCGTCCCGCGGAAACGGAGGAGGTCTTCCGGCTGGCGGAGCAACTCGACCGTTTCCAGCGCCCCCTGGAGTCGAACCTCAAGGTCGCCGACATGGGAGTCAAAACGTTCCGCTGGCTGGAAGGCGGCCAGAATCACGAGCAGAAGTTCAACTTTTCCAAAGACGCCGACGCCCGCCTGCTGGCCGACTGGTTCGCCCGGATGACGGAAACCGCCGAGCACTACATCCGCCTGGAACGCGCCGTACAGTTCGATAAGCTGGGAACCAACAAGGTTCTGTTGGAGCTCCAGGTGAGCGCGGAGAGAAACCGGCTGGTGGCGGCGGAGTTGTTTCTGCCCCTGCTGGACAAGATCGCGAAAACCGAGAGCTTCCTGAACATGGCCCGGTCGCGGGCCGCGGGCCTCGCGGAAGGGATTCGCCAACCGGGTGGGGGCGGCCGATGATCGCTCGCCTGGTGCTGGCGGCGCTCGCGGCCGCCGGCCTCGGCGCGCAGGACCCCGCGACTCCTGAGGATCGGCCGGCCTCCGTCGGCGCCGTCCGCGAAGTCGAGGTGGCCGTCCCCAAAGAGCTTCCCGAAGAAGTCTCGTGGCGCGAGTTGATGCGAGACGCCGGGACGAGTCCCCTTGATTACGTCCGTTCTCTTGAGCTCTACCTGGAGCGCTTCCCCGAAACCAAACGCCGTCCGGAGATCGAG
>CAYRPT010000246.1:0-6305 GCA_964425895.1 uncultured Solibacteraceae bacterium
GGAGTTCCTGGACCAAAAGAACAAGGTGCTGATGAAGGCGAGAAACACTCCCAGAACGAAGTTGCCCACCACGTAGGCGCGAGCCATGTCCGCGATGCCTTCCCAACTCCGGCCAGCGGCGTAGCGATCCTGCCCCTGAAAGAGCTGAAGATAACTCCGCCGGAAGTGGTCCTTCCAACTGAGCATGAAATACACCAGGAACGGAACGAACGACGACATCAATGCTACGTCATAGAGGGCGGCGAAGTAATCATACAGGTGATTGATGATCGGCGTGCGCTCCTGGCGGATCCGGACCTCGGGCACCTCCGGCTCGGGCGGCTTCGCCGGGGCCGGAGTCTCCTTAGGCAACGGAGGCGCCGTCGAGCGGCGCCGCCGGGTGCTGGGTTCGAGCTGCTTCACTTCGGCCGGCAGCGCATCCTGCTGCATCTTCTTGGGCACCAGCAGATCATAGGCACGTTCTTCGATGCCCTCCACGCGCGCTGTCACCCGGTCCACCAGGACGCGGACTCGTTCGCTGTAGGCGGGCAGGTCGCCCACCAGAACAGAGATCTGGGTATATGCCCCCAGCCCGACCAGGTACAGCAGAAGCAGTGACACGCCGCATACCAGGAAGCTGGCGACCGCACGGGGCAGTTTCAGCCTCATCAGCAGCTCAACGAAAGGGTCCAGCAGGTACCCAATGGTGACGGCGATCACCAGCGTGACGACGAACAGGCGGCCATAGTACAGCAGCGCCACCACGACCCCGGCGGCAATCACCATCTGGCTGAAATTTCGCGGCTTATGAGCCGGCGCGGTATGCGTCAGCAACGACACGGCGGATGGGGACCTTCGCTATCGCTACTCTATCACGCCGTGTGAAAACCTATAATGACGACAGGCGGACCCGGCGACACAACTTCGACACAACGGAGTATGCCGGACAGGTTTTTCGATGGTGGGACCAACACCGGCTGGGCGCATCTTGGCACTCGACTACGGGCGGCGGCGTATCGGCATGGCCGTCAGCGATGATCTCGGACTGACCGCCCAGGGGCTGGTCACGTTCGAGCGGTCCACGATTCGTGACGATCTCCGGCGCCTGGCGGAGTTGGCCGCCGCGCGCAACATATCGCTGATCGTGATCGGCGATCCTCTCCACATGAATGGCAAACAGGGACACCAGTCGGAGCAAGTACGGGAGTTCGCCGGCCGACTGGCGGAAAGAACGGGGTTGCCCGTGAAGCTCTGGGACGAGCGGTGGACCACGGTCGTGGCGCAGCGGGTCCTTCGTGAGAGCGGTATCAGCAGCCGCAAACGGGCCAGGGCGGTCGATCGTCTGTCGGCCGTTCTCATTTTGGAGAACTATTTGGAATGGAGATCGCACCAGCAGCCGGGAGAGTGATCCGTGAGCATCGTTGCGCGGTTGCGTTCGCGGCCCTCCTCGCGGTGGTGGCCGGAGCCGGGGGGGCGGCCTACCGCGAAGTGCATCGCCCCTACCAGGGATTCGACTCGGAAATCTTCGTCCAGATTACGCCGGGCACGCCCAGCGAGGAGATCGCGCGTCTGCTGGCGGTCCGCGGGGTGATTCGCCATCCGTGGCTCTTCTACGCGATTCGCGTGTTCCAGCCCCGGCGGATCCTCCACGCCGGCGAGTACCGCTTCACCGAGGCGGCCTCCGCCCGGAGCGTTTTCGAGCGGCTGGCCCGGGGCGATGTCTTCTACCACCGCGTCACCGTCGCGGAAGGCGCCAACATGTTCGAAGTGGCCGCCCGAATCGCCCGTCTGGATTGGCTGCGTGAAGAGGACATTCTCGAGGAGGTACGGAGCGCGGAACTGGTGGCGGATCTTGACCCTAGCGCCACCAGCCTGGAGGGCTACCTGTTCCCCTCCACTTACCTGGTGACGCGCGGTACGCCGGCCCGCGACGTCTGCCGCATGATGACGGACGAATTCCGGCGCGTCTGGCGCGGCCTGGGGGGCGCGGCGGGCGTCCGGGAGACCGTCACCCTGGCTTCCCTGGTGGAGAAGGAAACGGCGGTGCCCGAGGAACGTCCCCAGGTGGCCGGGGTCTATCGCAACCGGCTGGAACGGGGCATGCGTCTGGAGTGCGACCCAACCGTCATTTACGCGGCGCTGCTCGAAGGGGAGTACGACGGCGTGATTCATCGCTCTGACCTCGCCCGCCCGCACCCCTACAACACCTACCGGAACGCGGGGCTGCCCCCGGGTCCGATTGCGAGCCCGGGGCGGGCGGCCATCGAGGCGGTGTTGCGGCCCGCTGATACCGACTATCTCTTCTTTGTTGCGCGGCCCGACGGTTCCGGCGCCCACCAGTTCTCCGACACGATCAACCGGCACAACCGGGCTGTCCGGGAGTATCGCCGTGGCGTCCAACAGGCAAAGCGTCAAAGCACGGCTACGAGAGCACTTGAGCGGGGGCTCAGGGACGGTCACTGAGTCCGGCTGGGCGGAGATCCTCCGCGTCATGCCGGATGCGTCGCCCGCTTACCTGCGCCGGCTTCTGAGGGACAGCGGCGTACTGCTGGAACCGCTCGTCGAGGGTGTGCGCCAGCGGGACTTCGCTGAACTGGAACGCAGCCTGCTCGGGCTGGCGGATGTGTACGGACAAGCGCGCGACGCCGGCGACCGCGCCCGCGCCGGACACTGTCGCGAGCTGGTGATCGAAGCCCGCGGCCACGCCCTCATGGCGGCTCGCCGGGCCCGCGACAACCCCGCGCGAGACGCGAAACGCGAAATGGCTGAATGGATGCTCGTGTGGCTTGAAGATCCCGAGGTGTTTCGCTCCTGGGTCCCGCTGAGAAAGCGGCGGATGGGGTAGATCAAGGTCCCGGCCGCCCCGCGCACGAACTTCGACGGACCGCCGGGGAGCCCTTCGGTGAGCGATGCGCGCGGCAGATGCTCCCGGGCCGGGCAGATAGGATCTCTCGCTGAACTTGCATTTGTGCCTGCTTTCAGGCAATCTTAAAGGTTTTATCTGGTGGCGGGTTCATGCGGGTCAGAGTCCTATATCACGATCACTGCTTTGACGGCGCCGCCTCGGCGGCGTTCTTCACGCGTTTTCTCGAGGAGCGGTTCCATCCCGGCGCCGAGTTCGCCTTTACCGGCATGGCGCACAAAGCCTCGCAGATCTTCGATGACGCGCTGTTTGACGGCGAGGTAAACGCTATCGTGGACTTCAAGTATTCGTCGAACCCAAAGCTCACGTGGTGGTTCGATCACCACCAAAGCGCGTTTCTCAGCCCGGAGGACGAGGAGCACTTCCGGCGCGATCAGTCGGGCCGCAAGTTCCTCGACGCCGACTTTCGATCCTGCACGAACTTCATTGCCACGGTGGCGAGGGAGAAATTCAGCTACGAGGCGGCCGATCTTCAAGAACTCGTGCACTGGGCCGACATTGTGGACGGCGCCCAGTATGCCAGCGCGCGGGAGGCGGTGGAGCTGCGCAGCGCCGCGACGCAGTTGGTGCTGGTCATTGAGGGCGTCGATGGATCGGAGATGGTGCAGCAAATCATCCGTTGGATGCGGCGGCGTCCGCTCGACGAGATTGTCGCCGAGCCCTCGATTCAGGCGGTCTACCAGCCGCTCTACGAGCGGCACATCGACTCCATCGACATCATAGGCCGCGAGGCTCGCGACAACGGATCCGTAGTGTTTTTCGACCTATCCGCCTATCCGCTCCAGGGGTACAGCAAGTTCATCCCTTATTACCTCTACCCCGAATCGCTCTACACTGTGTCCGTGCTCATTTCGAGCTTCCGGACGAAGGTCTCCGTGGGCTCGAATCCCTGGGCGGGGCGGCCGCTAACCCACAACCTGGCGGAGATCTGCGAGCGCTACGGAGGCGGGGGCCATCCGCGCGTCGGGGCGATCAGCTTTCCCAAGGGAGCGGTGGAGGAGGCGCGCGCGGTGGCCGCCGAAATTGTCGAAGAGCTCAAGAAGTAGCGGGCCGCGCCGGGCCGCGACCGTTTCCGCCTACCACCCCATCCCGCGCAGTTTGTCGACTGTCAGACCGCCCGTGCCGCCGGTCTTGCCGAGCAGCTTGGCGACATGCTTGGCGAGGATGTCGGTTTCGAGGTTCACCACCGAGCCCGGCCCGTAGCCATGCACCGTCGTGCCCGCGTAGGTTAGGGGGATGACCGTCACGGAGAACCGATCCTCGCCGATCTCCGCGATGGTCAGGCTGATGCCATCGATGGCGATGGAGCCTTTCTCCACCAGGTAGGGATCGAGCGCCGGCGGAAACCGGAGGGTGAGCCACCAGTTCCGGTCGCCCAGCTCGCGCAGCGAGACAACCTCCCCGGTGGCGTCCACGTGGCCCAGCACGATGTGGCCGCCGAGGCGCCCGGAGGGCGACAGAGGCCGCTCGAGATTCACCGAGGCGCCAGGCCTTAGCAAGCCCAGGTTGCTGCGGCGGAGGCTCTCGGGAGAGACGTCGGCGGCGAACGCATCCGGCCGCAAAGCCGCCGCCGTGAGGCATACTCCATTCACGCAGATGCTCGAACCTATCGCGGCGTCTTCGAGCACGGTGCGGCAGCGCAACGTAAGACGCGCACCGGCGGCCCGGGGCTCCAGGGCCTCTACCGTTCCCAGCTCCTCAATCAATCCGGTGAACATGATGCGCCGCCCCGGGGCTACCTCACGTACCACGCCTCGACGGCGAACTCGTCGGGCGGAATGGGAATGATCCGCACGTCGCGGAACAAGATGGCGTCGCTTCGCCGCAGGCGTCCCTTGCCGCCAACCACGGGCAGCGATTTCAGTCCGCCGAGGATTTTCGGGGCGTAGTAGAACAACACCTTGTCGACGACACCGGCCGCCAGGTACGCCCAGTTCACTTTGCTGCCGGCCTCGATCATCAGCGAGAGGTACTGTTGCGAGGCCAGCCAGTCCAACACGAGGCGGGGATCGGTGCGTCCCTTGGGGCCGTCGCAGATGATAACCCGGACGCCGTAGTGCTCAAGCTCCTGGCGTTTCTCCGGCGAGCAGGCCGAGGTCGCCACCACGGTGACATCGTCCCGGCAACTGGTGACCATTTTGGAATCGAGTGGGATGCGGAGCATGGAATCAAGCACGAGACGCATCAGCGGGCGCGAGCGGGGCTTCCCCGTGCGGTCCGTCAGCCGGCAATCGTCCGCCAGCAGTGTTCCGATGCCGGTCAGAATGGCGTCGTGCGCGTGCCGGAGTTCCTGGACATGGGCCCGCGCCTGCTCGCTGGTGATCCACCCGTAGTTATCTTCGGGCGCCGAGATCTTGCCGTCGAGCGTGACGGCGGCCTTCAGCGTCACGAGCGGCAGGCCGGTCCGCATGAAGTGGACGAACGCTTCGTTGAGCTGCTCGGCCTCGCGGCGGTATGACTCCTCGACCCGCACTTCGACGCCGGCGTCGCGTAACTGCGCCAGACCCCTTCCCGCGACCTGCGGGTTCGGGTCTTCCATGGCGCAAACCACCCGGGCAACGCCGGCCTCGATCAGGGCTTGGGTGCAGGGTCCGGTCCGTCCGCGGTGGCAGCAGGGCTCGAGATTGATGTAGAGGGACGCCCCGCGGGCCTTTCCGCCTGCTTCCTCAAGCGCCAGTACTTCAGCGTGCTTGACACCCGCATAGGAGTGAACGCCCCGCCCGACGACCTCTCCGTCGCGCACCAGCACAGCGCCCACCATCGGGTTGGGACTGGCAAGGCCGGCGCCCTGCCGCGCCAGTTGGAGTGCTTCTCTCAAGTAATCGGGCATCGTCGTCTCCCGCCGGGGTGCATGCCGGACGGCGTCACGGGCGGGAGGCCGCTCCCGCCGGGGTTTCGAACAAGGATGCCACAAACCGCTCGGCGTCGAATGGAAGCAGGTCGCCAACCTGCTCGCCCACGCCGACGTATCGTATGGGGAGGTTCAGCTCGCGCGCGATGGCCACCACCACGCCGCCCTTGGCGGTACCGTCAAGCTTCGTCAATACGATTCCGGTCACGCCGCTGGTCTCGGTAAAGCGCCGGGCCTGTTCCAGGCCGTTCTGGCCGGTGGTGGCATCTACTACGAGCAGAACTTCGTGCGGGGCGCCGGGAACCACACGGCCCGCGGTCCGCCGCATCTTCTCGAGCTCGGCCATCAGGTTCGATTTCGTGTGCAGGCGTCCGGCGGTGTCGGCGATTACGTAGTCGATCTTGCGGGCGCGGGCCGCCTGAAGCGCGTCGAACAGGACGGCGCTCGGGTCCGCGCCAGAGGACTGCCGGATGACCTCCGTCCTGGTCCGCTGCCCCCAAACCTCGAGCTGCTCGATGGCCGCGGCGCGGAAGGTATCGGCAGCGCACAACA
>CAYRPT010000247.1:0-6288 GCA_964425895.1 uncultured Solibacteraceae bacterium
TGTCTACCTGATCTCGCGGCCGGCGGCGCATATGCGGGACTTCTGGGCCAAGACGTTGCTTGACGCGGACTATCGCGACGCGGACCTCGAATTGAGCGTGCAGTTGCGCAACAGCGGCTCGGCGCCGTCGGCCCCCGGGCGGATCGAGGCCGTTCTGTATGACGAGGCGGGATCGCCGGCCGCCAACATCACAATCCCCGCACCCGCGGTCGCTCCCGGCGGCGAGGTCCCGCTGCGCGGATCCGTTCGCGTTTCCAATCCCCGGAAGTGGACCGCCGAAACGCCGCACCTCTACCGCCTGGTGATTCTGTGGGAGGACGCCGCCGGACGGCCGATCGAAGCGATTCCCGTCAACGTCGGCTTCCGCAAAGTGGAAATCCGGAACGGGCAGCTTCTCCTCAACGGCAAAGCCGTCTACTTCAAAGGGGTGAACCGGCACGAGCACGACCCCGATCTCGGGCATGTCCCGACCACCGAAATGATGCTCAAAGACATCCGCCTGATGAAGCAGAACAACATCAACGCCGTGCGCACCAGCCACTACCCGAACACCCCGGAGTGGTACGAACTGTGCGACCGCTACGGACTCTACCTCGTGGATGAAGCCAATATCGAATCCCACGGCATGGGCTATGAAGCTGCGGAGACGCTCGCCAACAAGCCCGAGTGGTTCAAGGCCCACATGGACCGCATCGAGCGGATGGTTGAGCGGGACAAGAACCACCCGTCCGTCATCATGTGGTCGATGGGAAACGAAGCCGGCGACGGATCGAACTTCCAGGAAGCCAGCGCCTGGATCCGGCAGCGGGACCCCGGCCGTCCGGTGCACTACGAGCGCGCCGAGGAGAAGCCGCATGTCAACGTTGTTTCGCCGATGTACGCCAGAATCGAGCAGATCATCGCCTACGCCAGCAAGAAACCCAGCCGTCCTCTCATCCTCTGCGAGTACGCGCACGCCATGGGCAACAGCGTCGGGAATCTGCAAGAGTACTGGGACGCCATTGAGAGCTATCCCGCACTACAGGGCGGATTCATCTGGGACTGGGTGGATCAGGGTTTGCGCCACCGCAACGGGCCGGGCGATGAATTCTGGGCCTACGGCGGCGACTTCGGAGATAAACCCAACGACGACAACTTCTGCTTCAACGGACTCGTGCAGCCCGACCGCAAGCCGAATCCGCACCTCACCGAGGTCTTCAAGGTCTATCAAAACATCAAGGTGTATCCGGTGGACCTCGAGGCCGGCCGCGTCCGCATCCGGAACAAGTATGGCTTCCTCCCCCTGGATTTCGTCGAGGGTCTCTGGGACCTCACCGAGGACGGCCTGGTCATTCGGGAGGGCCGCTTGCCCAGGCTCTCGACGCCCCCGGACGCGGAGGAGGAAGTGGCGTTACCCCTCAACCGGCCGGCGCTGAAGCCGGGCGCGGAGTATTTCCTGAACGTGCGGTTCGCGCTGTCTGCCGAGCAGCCTTGGGCGCCGAAAGGCCATATCGTCGCCTGGGATCAACTCGAGATGCCCTGGAAGTCCACCGGCGCGCCCGCCGCCGACGTCGCCGCCATGCCCTCCCTGACGCTCACCGGCGCGGCGGACTCGATCGAAGTATCCGGCGAGCGGTTTGAGCTGCGCATTGACAAGAGGAGCGGCGCCATCGTTTCCCTCCAGGCGGCCGGCAAGCAGCTCCTGACACGGCCGCTCGAGCCCAACTTCTGGCGCGCGCCCATCGACAACGACGATGGCAATCAGGCGCCCAAACGGCTGAGCATCTGGCGCCTGGCGGGCGCGAACCGCCGTGTCGAGTCGGTCATCGTCGAGCAGCCTCGGCCACAGGTGGTGCGTGTCACCGCCGGCATGACGCTGCCCGCCGGCGGTTCCTCGTGGCGGAACACCTACACCATCTACGGCAGCGGCGACATCGTCGTCCAGGCGGACTTCGAACCCCGCGGGCCGCTGCCGGAGCTGCCCCGCCTCGGCATGACCATGGGGATCGCGCCGGAACTCACCACCACAACGTGGCTGGGCCGCGGACCGCAGGAAAGCTACTGGGATCGCCGCACCGGCGCCGCCGTCGGGCGATACTCCGGACCTTCCGCCGCCCAGTGGCACCTTTACGGCCGGCCGCAGGAGACCGGAAATAAGACGGACGTCCGGTGGATCGCTTTCCTAAACGAGAAGGGCGAAGGCTTGCTGGCCGCCGGCGCGCCGTCGATCTATGCGAGCGTGTGGCCGTTCACCATGGAGCAGCTCGAGGCGGCGACGCACACCCACGACCTGGCGCGGTCCGCCGACTTCACCGTCAACCTGGACTACAAACAGACCGGCGTCGGCGGAGACGACAGTTGGGGCGCCAGACCGCACGCGGAGTACACCTTGTGGCCCAAGCCCTACAGCTACCGGTTCCGCCTGCGGCCCCTGACGGGCAAGCACGACGACCCGGCCTCGCTCGGAAGGTTGCGGTTGGACTGAGCGAGCCGGGCCGCCCGCACGAGCGCGCCTACCAATCCTCCCAGAGGCGGAAGATATGGGCGTGCGCCGCCATATCCACGCGCTTGCCCCGGAACCGGACACCCTCGATCTCCAGCCGCCGGCGTTGCTCGAGAGCGGCCTGCCCCTTGAGGCGGATGGCGCCGCCGGCCCCGAGGACACGCTGCCAAGGCAGAACGTCACCCATCTGACGGAGAATCCGGACCACTAGCCGATGGTAGAGCGGGTAGCCCGCGGCGGCGGCTACTTGCCCATACGTGGCCACCTTCCCCCGGGGAATGGAGCGCACCGCCCGGCGGATCGCCGCGTCCCGCTCTTCGGACGGCCGCATCCCGCTGCGAAGAATCCGGCGTTTCAGCTTGTGGTCAGGTTGCATCCCTCATCCAGCTTTCTATTGTCTCAACTGCCGGTTTCGATCGAAATCGGGATGGAGTTGGTATCATGACTTCTTTGCGAGAGAACCCTACATGAGCCAAAGGAAATACGAGCCGTTCGTTCCGGTGCACGTGCAGATGAAGGAATTCACCCTGCGGGCTTTGCTCGTCGGACTGGTGATGACCGTGGTGCTCGGCGCGGCGAACGCCTACCTGGGGCTCCGCGCCGGCCAAACCATCGCCGCCACCTACCCCGCGGCGGTGATCGGCATGGCCGTGCTCCGGGTGGTTCGGGGCTCAATTCTCGAAGAGAACATCGCGCGGACCGTCGGCTCCATCGGCGAGTCGGTCGCGGCCGGGGCGATCTTCACCATCCCCGCGTTTGTGATCTCCGGCGCTTGGGGGTCGTTCGACAGCTTTGACGCCTACTGGCAGTCGACCGCGCTGATGCTCGTCGGGGGCGTGCTGGGCATTCTTTTCGTGACGCTGTTGCGGCGGGTGATGGTGGAGGATCCCGAACTTCCCTTCCCCGAGTCATCGGCCGCCGCGGAAATCCACAAGGCGGGGCAACGCGGCGCCCAGGCCGCCAGGACGCTGTTCCAGGCCATGGGCTTGGGCGGCTTGTTCTATCTACTCGGCGAACTTCGCCTCTTCTCGGCGAGCCGCGATTTTCTCGTGCACGTAGGGGAGATCGGCAGGAGTCTGGTCAAGCTGGGCGGCGACCGCGCGGTCGGCGTCGGCGGCATCACCAAGTTCTCGCTGCCGGCGATCAGCCCCGCCTACCTCGGTGTCGGGTTCATCATCGGTCCGAAGCTCGGTTCGCTGAACTTTGCCGGAGGCCTCCTGGCCTGGGGGCTTTTGGTGCCGCTCCTCGTCTACTTCCTCGGCCCCGAGCTCCGGACGACGCTCGCCAACCCAGGCGATGGAGCCGCCTGGGACGAGCTGGCCACCGAGGTCTGGCGGAACATCGTGAGGCCCATCGCCGTTGGAGGCATGCTGGTGGGCTCCGCTTTCACGCTCTTCCGGATGCGCAAGAGCCTGGCGAACGGCATGAACCGCGCGGTGGCCGACTTGAAAAAAGCGAGTGCGCAGGCCGAATCCGCGGCCCGCCCGGATCGCGATCTGAGCTTCCGGACGGCCTTTGCCGGCATGGGCATCGCTCTGGTGGCGATGATCATTCTGTATTCCTTCTTTGCCGGCTCCGTCGGCCCGGCTGCGATGGCGGCCGTCATCATGCTCATCCTGGGGTTCTTTTTCGCCGCTGTCTCCGGAAACTTGGTCGGGTTGATCGGATCGTCCAACAATCCCATATCCGGCTTGACCCTCTCGACCTTGATCGTCGCCGCCCTCTTGATGGTGGCCATCGGCGTGAAAGGCATCGCCGGCGTCGCGGCGGTCCTTGGAGTCGCGGCCGTGATCTGCGTCTCTTCCGCGGTGGCCGGCGAGATGTTGCAGGACCTCAAAGTAGGCCATATCCTGGGCGGCACGCCGCGCAGCATGCAGCTCGGAGATTTCCTCGGCGTTCTGCTTGCCAGTGCGGTCCTGTTTTTCCCCCTGTTGTTGCTCCACGAGAGCAACATTCGCGAAGGCGGCATCGGTTTCGGCGACGCCAAGTTGTCGGCGCCGCAGGCGGGCCTCATGGCCATGTTGAGTCAGGGCATCGTCGGCGGCGACATGGCTTGGCCGCTGGTGGGAGTGGGCATCTGCCTCGGATTTTCGCTGATCATGATCCAGGTCCGGAGCCCAATGTTGTTTGCGGTCGGCATGTACCTCCCCCTGGAGACAACGTTCGCCATTTTCTGCGGCGGTCTGATCCGCTGGATCATGGACTCGGCGCGGGATCGCGGCGCGTACAACGAGGCGCAGAAGGTTCGCATTGAGAACGCTGGTGTGCTGATCGCTTCGGGGCTGATCGCCGGCGAGGCGCTGATGGGGCTCGTTCGCTCCGGCTTCACCCTCGCCGACCGGCCGCTGGCCTCGCTGTTCGCTTTCTTCCCCACTCCCCCGATCTTCCTTGGGCCCGTAATGCTGGTGTTGCTGGCCGTTGTTATGGTCCGTTGGCCGTTGGCGAACGCAGGCAGTCCCGACGAGCCGGCGCCGCCCGTCGCGATGATGTAGACCACCGGGAGGCGCAGCCCCGCGCGGCTGCGTGGAGGACAACTGTTATGGCGTTGATGGAGGAAATCCGCGAATATCGCGTCGAAAAGAAATCGGTCGCTGCGTGGTGGCTCGGTCAGAACAGCTTTATCTTCAAAACGCCGGAGGGCCTTGTCGCCGGCGTCGACCTGTATCTGACCGATAGCTGCAACGGGCTCCAGCCCGGGTTGGATCTTTCCCGGCGGGTGCCCGTCTTGATCCAGCCCGAAGAGCTCGACGTGGACCTGTTCCTTTGCACCCACAACCACCAGGATCACACGGACCCCGAGACCATTCGGCATCTTCGGCATAAGGACGCGATGCGGTTCATCGGCCCGCCTCCGAGCTGTGGCGTCTTCCGCCAGCACGCCATCGAGGAGGGCCGGATCACCCTCGCTTGGCCCGACTGTCTGATCGAACATGGCGATCTGACCATTCGGGGAACCTTCGCGCTTCCGACCGACGACACCGACCTGAACCACATGGGATTCGTGTTCGAGGTTGGCGGTGGGCCGCGGATCTACATGACCGGCGACACCGACTATCACGAACTTCTCACGTCGGCCGCGCGGTACCGGCCCAATGTCATGATCACCTGCATCAACGGCGGCTTCAACAACCTGTCGCACTTCGAGGCCGCCGTCCTGGCCGGCCAGGTGAAGCCGCAAACGGCCATACCCTGCCACTACGATATGTTCCCGGACAACTGCGTCGACCCGAAACAGTTCGAAGCGGCGTTGAAGTTGAAGGCGCCGGACGTGGCGTACCGGGAGTTAGCCCACGGAAAGCTGTTCACATGCCGCGTAGACTGAGCCGTGGTGGCCCGGCGGACCCGGCAACCGGGATCCCGCTTACATGTTGGACGGCGACGTGATCTCGACGTCCGCGGTCAGGAACTGCCAGTCCGGAACTTCGTAGGCGCGCATCCGGGTCCGGATGGTCGTTTGGAATTCGACCGACTCGTACGGCCCGAGCCGGCTCGTTTTGAAGTCGAATTCGCTAATGGGCTCGTCGCCCGGCTTCGCTTCCGAAGACCGCAGCCGCACCTTGCCGGCGAGGTCGCCAATGTCGGCGGCCGAGTGGTTCACCACCAGGAACGTGAGCCGGGTGCGCTTCTGGGCGTCCTCGGTGATGCGGAAACCGGTGACCTCGATGTGCCGGGTGAGTCGCGCGCCCGTGGATGCCGGCGCCGGCTTGCTGACGGGGGTAGCAGCTTCGGGAACCGCCTCAAACGGGCTCTGCTGTCCTGTGGCGGCCTGCTCGGTCCGGTTCGAGGAGTCGCGGTAGCGGATGACC
>CAYRPT010000248.1:0-3589 GCA_964425895.1 uncultured Solibacteraceae bacterium
TACAATCCGAGCTCCTCGGCGCCCACACTCTCGGCGTCCGCAACCTCATCTGCATCACGGGCGATCCACCGCGCATGGGCTCCTACCCCGGCGCCACCGCGGTGTTCGACGTCGATGCCATCGGCCTGGTCAATATCGTCAATAACCTGAACCGTGGCCTTGACATCGGCGGCAACCCGGTCGGCTCGCAAACCGCGCTGCTCATCGGTGTCGGCGCCAATCCGGGCGCCCTCAACATGGATGAGGAGATGCGGCGGTTGGAGTGGAAGATAGAGGCCGGCGCGGAATACGTCGTCACGCAGCCCGTATTCGACGTCGCGCTGCTCGAGGCTTTCCTGAAACGGGTCGAAAGGTTCCGGATACCTGTCATCGCCGGCATCTGGCCGCTCACCAGCTTCCGCAACGCCGAGTTCATGGTGAATGAGCTGCGCGTGCCCGTGCCGGAAGCGTTCATGGAGAGGATGCGGCTGGCTCCCGACGCGGACCTAGCCCGCGCCGAGGGCGTCGCTATCGCCCGGGAGATGGTCCGGCACGTTCGTTCCCTCGTGCAGGGCGTTCAGCTCAGCGCGCCGTTCGGCCGTTACCGGATGGCCATCGATGTGGCTGAAGCCATTGGCTCCAGGTAAAATAACCCTGCTGTAATCAAATTAACGTGGCCACCGATCTCATTGAAGTCGATCCGGAGCAACCCTCCGGCGAAGCCTTGAAGCGGGCGGCGGATACGATCCGCCGGGGCAAAATCGTGGCGATTCCGACGGACGCCCTCTATGCGCTGGTGGCCGATCCCCTCAATCTCAACGCCGTTACCAAGGTCTTCCAGGCGAAGGGACGCGAGGCGCAGCGAAGCCTTCCGCTCCTGGTGAGCGACCTGCTGATGGCGGAGGACCTGGCGGCTGAGATGTCGGCGCGCTTCTATTTCCTCGCCCGCCACTTCTGGCCCGGCCCGCTGACGCTCATCGTCCCCGCCTCCGCCAAGGTGCCGCTGAAGGTTACCGGCAACACGGGACGGTTGGCGATGCGGCAGTCCCGCTCGAAGGTCGCCAACCGGCTGCTCGAGATTCTCGACCAGCCGCTCATCTGTACGAGCGCCAACCTCTCGGGCCAGCCCACCGGCCGCAGCGGCATCGACGTCTTCGGCGCCATGGACGGCCGCGTCGATCTGGTACTCGACGGCGGCCTCTGTGTCGGCGCCGGCTCCACCACCGTCGATGTCACCGAACCCTGGTGGCGCATCATCAAAGAGGGGTCCATCACCGAAAAGGAAATCGCCGAAGCGCTTAAAGGTCACTGAGACCGCCGTGGCGTCCCAAGCACGAGTTGCCCCTTCGCCGCCGGAACCGGTTCAACCGTCCCTCCGCTCCATGCAGGAGTTACTTTGAGAAGGCCGGCCACGGATTCCGTCACTCAGTCCGGTGGATACGTCCGAACCAGCCGTAGGAAGCAACTGGGCTCGATAAGCCAAGGTCCCGCCCCGCCGGGCAGGCGCCAGCAGTCGCCGGGACGCACGGGCCGGCCGTCCAGCCAGCCCGAACCACCGACGACCACCAGTAGGTGGTAACGTTCCGCGGGCGCGGGATACTCGGCTGGCGAGTCATATTCGACGAGATCGGTAACGAAATACGGACACTCGGCCAGACGCCGCACTCCGCCGCCCAGCGTGCGCGAGGCGGCCGCTCCGGGGTGTGGCTCGCCGCGGGAAACCCTTACGGCCTGTTCAAGATGCAACTCGCGCGGTCTACCGTAGTCGTACAGCCGGTACGTAGTGTCCGAGGTCTGCTGGATCTCGCAGAGCGCCAGCGCCGGCCCGACCGCGTGGACCGTATTGGCCGGGACGAAAAACGTATCGCCGGGCGCCGCCGGCTTCCAGTCGATGAGATTCTCGATTTCCCCGGAAAGGGCCGACTCCCGGATACGGTCCGCTGTTACGGGATGCCGGAAGCCGAGGCCCACGCTGGCTCCGTCGCCCGCGCGCAGGATGTGCCACATCTCGGTTTTGCCGTTCGCCAGGCCGGCGGCCCGCGCCTGGGTGTCGTCCGGATGAACCTGGATCGACAGCCGCTCGCTCGTGAAATTGAACTTCACCAGGATGTCCTCGGCGGGAAACCACACCTCACCGATCTTGCGGCTGGAGTTGGGGAACCACGGTTCCAGTTCCGTGGCCCCCCAGACCTTTTCGAGGAAACGCGGCTCGAGGCGTTGCGGCCGCCCGCTCATCCCAACAAACCCCCGACGAACTTCTGGATCCGGTCGAAGCCGCGTTCCAGGTCGCTCATCGAGGCTGCATAGGAAATGCGGATGTGCCGGTCGGTGCCAAACGCTTCGCCTGGCACGGCGGCGACGTGGGCCTGCTGGAGCAACTGCTCGGTGAAGTCCATGCCGCTGGAGATTCCGTTGCGGCCGAAGACCCCGCTGACGTTCGGATACGCGTAGAAGGCGCCGCCAGGCTCGGCCATCGACAGGCCGGGAATGCCCTTCACGCGCTCGATGACGTAAGCCCGGCGCTTGCGGTATTCCTCCAGCATCGTCCCGACGGCGTCCTGCGGTCCGCGCACCGCCTCGATGGCGGCCTTCTGGGCGATTGAAGTGGGGTTGGACGTCGAGTGGCTTTGGAGCTCCTGCGCCGCTTTAAGAACGGCCACCGGCCCGAAACCAAAACCGATACGCCAGCCGGTCATCGAGTACGTCTTCGACAGCGAACCTACGACCAGCAGGATGTCGCGAAACTCCTTGTAGGAAGCGACCGAGAACGGCGCGCCGGAGTATACGAACTTGTCGTAGCACTCGTCCGTCATGAGCCAGATGCCGCGCTCCAGACAGAGCCTGGCGATCTTGACGAACTCGTCGTTGTCGAGCACGGCGCCGCTGGGGTTGGATGGAGAATTGATGATGACGAGCCGGGTCCGCGGCGTGATGTGAGGCTCCAGCATCGCGGCGGTGATCGTGAAACCAGCCGCCTCGTCGGTATCGACGAAGACACACTTGGCGCCGGCGTAGTTGACGACATCCTTGTATGTCACCCAATACGGTACGGGGATGATCACCTCGTCGCCCGGGTTCAAGACGGCCTGGGTGAAGTTGAAGATGGTGTGCTTGCCGCCGACGTTGATCATGCATTCGGCCGGCTTATAGTCCGTGCCGTAGTCCAGGCGATGGCGCTCGCAGATGGCCTGTTTGAGCTCCGGCAGCCCCCCGGCCTGCGTGTACTTCGTGAAGTTCTGCTCGATGGCCTTGATGCCCGCCTGTTTGATGTTTTCGGGCGTCGGAAAGTCGGGTTCGCCGGCTCCAAAGCCGATGACGTCCACGCCCTCCTTCTGGAGGCGGGCCGCTTCGGCCGATACTTTCATGGTGGCGGACATGCTGATCAACGACATGCGGTCCGCCAAACCCGGTTTCAATTGCGTAGGTTGCACAGTGTTGCACTCCTTGTCTAAAACTTCGGTCTGAGTCTTGCCTCGACCGCCGGGGGAACAAGACCGGAGATTGCGCCGCCCAACCCGGCGACCTCTTTGACGAGCCGGGAACTAATAAAAGAATAGGCCTCACTAGCCATCAGAAAGACGGTCTCAATCTCCGGACGCAGCCGGCGGTT
>CAYRPT010000248.1:3606-6281 GCA_964425895.1 uncultured Solibacteraceae bacterium
AATGCCATCTGAAGTTCGTACTCGTAGTCCGAGATGGCGCGAATACCCCGCAGGAGCACGGTGGCTCCCTTGCGCGCGGCGTAGTCGACCAGCAGCCCTTCGAAGCTGTCGACCTCCACGTTCGTAAAGCGGCAGTCCCGCAGCACCTCCTCGATCATCGCCGCCCGCTCGGCGACCGAGAACAGAGGTTTCTTCGTCTCGTTCCGCAGGATGGCAACGTAGAGGCGGTCGAACAGGTGCGTGGACCGTTCGATCAGATCCAGGTGTCCGTTGGTAAACGGATCAAAGGAGCCGGGATAGATCGCGATCACGCTGGTTTCTTTCACCGCCACGCTGCCCGGCCGCTCCGTGGGAAATCGCCGGGAACTCCGGCGGGGCCTTCCGGAATCCCGCCCCGCCGCCGGCCTGACGCCGCGTTGCGATCCGGGTTCTCCTGATTGTAGCAGCGGGGACACCCCTCGATGGGCGCTCTACGGTCCGGGCGACTCCACACCGGCCCTCGACGGCAATTCGGCGCCAACATGGAGGCGCTCTGACACGCGCCGATGACCGCCGGACCGTGGTTCTCCACGGAGGGCAAACGGACTCGCGCTGCCGGGAATACAGTACACTGGCGGGTTGCTTATGGAAATCCGAGGGAAAGCCGTTCTCATCACCGGGGCTTCGGAGGGGATCGGGGCAAGTTGCGTCGAAGCGTTCCGGAAGCGCGGCGCCAGACTCTCGCTGGCGGCGCGCTCGGAAGAGAAACTGAAGCGCCTGGCAGCGCCCGAGGACGTGCTGACCGCCGGCGACCTGGCCGATCCGGACGTCCGCCGCAGGTGCGTCGACGGCACACTGGAGCGCTTCGGAGCGATTGACATCCTGGTCAACAACGCGGGTGTCGGGTTGTACCAGGCAAGTTGGAAGGCGGATTTCGAAGCGGTGCGCCGTTTGATGGAGATCAACTACTTTGTCCCCCTGGCAATGAGCCAGCTTGTCGCGCCGCACATGATTGCCCGCCGGGCGGGAGTGATCGTCAACGTGGGCTCGATCGCCGGCAAGGTCACCCTGCCGTGGATGACGTTGTACTCGGCATCGAAGTACGCGCTCGGAGCCCTGACCAACGGCCTGCGGCTCGAGCTCAAGCAGTATGGCGTGAATGCGATGATCGTCTGCCCCGGGTACGTGAAAACCAACTTCCAGAGCCACAGCCTCGGCGGGGAAGTGCCGGAATCCGTCCGGCGGTCCAAGAAGTTCGCCATCACGCCGGAGCGCTGCGCCGAGGCCATCGTGCGCGGAGTGGAGCGCAACCAGCGCACCGTGATGAGCCCGGGCGCAGGCTGGCTGTTTGTGGTGGCGGCGCGGCTGCTCCCGGGACTGGTGGACTGGCAGATGCATCGGATGTATCGTAATGGCGAGGATAGCTGACCGTCCGGCGGCGCGCGTCGCCGCGGCCGGCCGGAGGCGGAGCATGATTCTGAAGCTGAAACGCACGCCCGGCATCTACCTCGTGGGCTTCATGGCCTGCGGCAAGACTACCGTGGGGAAGAGGCTCGCCGACGAGCTGGGCTGGCACTTCGCGGATATCGACGACGATATCGAAGCGCGCGCTCAGTGTTCCATCACCGAGATCTTCGAGCAGCGCGGCGAGGAGGAATTCCGCCGGCTCGAGCACGATGCCATTGCCACGCGGGTCCGATCCGTCGAGCGGGGCCTCCCGACGGTGGTGGCGCTGGGCGGCGGAGCCTTTGCCCGGACGGACAATTACGAACTGATCGCGGCGAATGGAATCTCGATTTGGCTCGACTGCCCTCTGCGCGTGCTTCAGGCGCGAGTCGCGCAGAGCGCCCATCGTCCGCTGGCGCGGGACCCGGAGCAGTTCGCCGCGCTCTATAACGCGCGCCGCCGCTCTTACGCGCGAGCCGATTTCCGGATCGAAGTCACCGGAGATGACCCGGAACCGATCCTCGAGGATATCCTCGGGCTGCCCATCTTCTGATTGCCCATGCAGCGTAACACCCGAACCTCTCATCTGACGGAGCCCCTGCTGCGCCGCCACGCGCTGGCGATCTTTCGGGCCGGACTCATCGCCGCCGATCCGGTCCAGGCCGTCCTGCGCCACGTCGCGGTGGAGGACGGCGTCCTCAGGGCCGGACCGCGCCGCTACCGCCTCGGCGACTACGACCGGATTCTCGTGCTGGGGGCGGGCAAGGCGAGCGCCGCCATGGCCAAGGCCCTCGAGCGATTGCTGGGGAGGCGGATCTCCGAGGGTCTGGTCAACGTCAAGTATGGCCACACAGCCGCCCTGCGGCGCATCGCGCTGAACGAGTGCGGCCACCCCGTGCCCGACGCGGCCGGAGTGGACGGCGCGCGGCGGATCGCCGGGATGGCCTCGAGCGCCGGAGAACGGGATCTCATCTTGTGCGTGATCTCGGGCGGCGGCTCGGCGCTGATGCCTCTTCCGGCCGATCCGGTCACCCTCGATGAGAAGCAGGAAACGACGCGCCTCCTGCTGGCCTGCGGCGCTTCCATCCATGAGGTGAACGCCGTAAGGAAACACATCTCCGGCATCAAGGGCGGCCATCTCTCGCGGCTGGCCTGGCCGGCGACCGTGGTCAGCCTGCTGCTCTCCGACGTGATCGGCGACGATCTCGACGTCATCGCATCCGGCCCGACGGCGCCCGACGCATCCACCT
>CAYRPT010000249.1:0-6252 GCA_964425895.1 uncultured Solibacteraceae bacterium
CGTGTGGCAATCGAGCACCCGGGCCTCGACGCCGTCCGCGGCCAGCCGGGAGGCGGCAAGGAGCGCCTGCTCGACCATATTGCCGCAGGCCACCAGCGCCACGTCGCGGCCCTCTCGCAGGCGGATGGCGCGGCCTATCCGGAAATCGACGTCCTCCCGGTGGAGCACCTGGCGCGCCTGCCTTCCAAGGCGCATATAGCAAGGGCCGTGGTGCGCGGCCATCGCCAGTGTAGCCAGCCGCGTGGTCACCGGATCGGAGGGCGCGAGCACGACGAGGTTCGGGAAGGCCCGCATGATCGCCAGGTCCTCGACGCCTTGGTGGGTGACGCCGTCGCCGGCGATCTCCACTCCGGCGTTGGTAGCCACAATCTTCACGTTGAGCTTCGGATAGCAGATGGATGTGCGCACGCCCTCGCAGGCGCGCATGCTGGCGAAGACGACGAAGGTGCTGACGAAGGGCATCAAACCGGTGGTCGCCGCGCCGGCGGCCATGCAGACCATGTTCAGCTCAGCGGCGCCGGCCTGGAAAAAGCGGCTCGGGAAGCGGTCGCGAAAGCGCCAGGTGTTGGTCGACTTGGCGATATCGGCCTCGAAAACGATGACGCGGGAGTCGTGCTCGCCCAGCTCGACGAGCGTTTTGCCATACATCTCGCGGTTGGGTTGGGCTTCGATCATGCCCGCGCTCCCTCGCGGAGTTCCGCCAGAAACCGCTCCAACTGTTCCGCGCTGATGGCCCCGGCGTGCCATCCGGCATGGTTCTCCATGGATTGGACGCCTTTCCCTTTGACGGTGTCGGCGATGACCATCTGTGGTTTGCCATTGGCGGCCGCGAGGGCCTCGAAGGCGCCATGGATGGCGGCGAAGTCATGACCGTCGATCCGCCGTGTTTCCCAGCCGAAGGCGCGGAACCGCTCCTCGATGGGTTCGACGTTCATGATCTCGGCGGTCCACCCGTCGGTTTGGAGGCGGTTGTTATCGGTGATGGCGACCAGGTTGTCGAGGCCATACTGACGGGCCGCCATGGCCGCTTCATAGACGATGCCCTCCTGGAGCTCCCCGTCGCCGAGCATTGCGTAGACGCGAAAGCCCCGCCCCTGAATCCTGGCGCCAAGGGCGATTCCAGCGGCACAGGAGAACCCCTGGCCGAGCGACCCGGTGGTCATATCGATGCCCGGAGCGCCCTTCATGTCGGGATGGCCCTGGAGCGGACTTTCGATGTCCCGCAGCGTCCACAGGACGTCTTCGGGGAAATAGCCTCGTCCGCAGAGCGCGGCGTACCAGGCGGGCGAACAATGTCCCTTCGACAGGACGAAGCGGTCGCGGTCTTCCCACTGGGGGTTGCCCGGATCGATCCGCATCCGGTGGAAGTAGAGGTAGACGAGCACATCGATGGCGGAGAGCGAACCGCCGGGGTGGCCCGATCCGGCGCAATGGATCATGCGGAGGATCCGGACGCGGGCCTCACCGGCCGCGCGGCGAAGATGCTCCCAGCCGGGGGAGACGGTTTTGTCAGGGGGGTTCACGCGGCGCTCTCCGGAGCCGCGCGGAGCAGAGGATTCAACACCACCTTGATGGCGGATCCGTCCTGCGTGGCACGAAAGCCTTTTTCGAAGTCCTCGAGCGCGAGTTCATGCGAGATGAGAGATTCGGCGTCGATTTTGTGTTCGGCGAGGAGGCGCACGGTGCGTTGCCAGGAGGTCCATACGTATCCGTAGGAGCCGATGACGCGCAGCTCCTTCATCATGATCGAGTTGAAGTCGGTCAGAATCTCGCCGCGATGCACTCCCAGGGGAACGAGAGTGCCTTCCTTGCGGACCGCGCGCCAGCAGGCGGCCAGCGAGGCGGGGCTGCCGGCGCACTCGTAGACGATGTCGGCGCCCCATCCTCCGCTCGCCTCCGCGACCACGGTTTGAAGGTCGTCCCGCTCGACGTCGACAACGTAGTCCGCACCGAGCCGCCGGCCGCACTCCAGGCGCGGAGCGTCTTTGCTGAGGCCGGCGAGGACCACACGGGCGCCCTCGAGTTTCGCCACCTGCAAGGTGAGCAGTCCGATGCAGCCGGGTCCGGAGACGAGCACCAGGTCGCCCGCATGCACCGTCGTTCTTTCGATGGCGGCGTGCACGGCCACGGAGATGGGCTCACCCAGGGCCGCTTCGCGGAAGGTCACGTTGTCCGGCAACTTGTGGCAGCGCCGGGCATCGATGCAAAGATATTCCGCGAAGGCGCCGTCAATCATGTATCCGGCCGAGACCCTTTCGGCGCACATGAAGGGATTACCGGCCAGGCAGTGGTAACAGAAGCCGCAGGCGCGGGAAGGGTTGGAGGCGACCACGCGGTCTCCGGGGCGGAAGTGCCTCACATTGGCGCCGGCCTCGGTTACGACGCCGCACCATTCGTGCCCGAGGACCACCGGCGGGTCGCAGCGCCAGGTTCCCTGGATGATGTGGATATCGGTGCCGCAGATGCCGGCGCCGGTCACCCGGATCTTCACCTGTTCCGGCTCAGGCGCCGGTTCCGGCCAGTCCTTGAGTTCAAGGCCCCCGGCGCCGGGGGTGGTCTTTACAATGGCGCGCACGTATCCTCCCTGCGTGTCCACTTTGTCACGACGGGGTCCACGCCGCAAGGGGAGGGCGACGGCGCACGGCGCGCGGTTGTAACGTACCCGGGCCCGGCCGGTTCCCTCGCGCTATATTCGGGGAAAGGGCGGCGGCCGCCCTTTCGTGGCGGCCGGAGTCCGGATCAGGGTTTCACCTTGCGCAACGCGTCGAGTAGAGGCATCTACGTCAGAGAATCGATTCGTTTTGGAATCCAGGCCCTGCTATCAAACCGCCTCCGGACGTTCCTCACCGCGTTGGGCCTGGTGATCGGCAACGCCTCGGTCATCCTGGTGGTCACGATCTCGCTCACCAGCCGCGACTATATCCTCGAGGAGATCAGCGGCGTGGGGAGCAATATCGTTTTTGCGTACTTTGAAGCGGGCAACCGGGACGCCGCCACCGTGGCCGCCGATTTCGTGAACGTGGCCGACATCGAAGCCGTTCGGGAGGAACTTGGGCCGAGGATTCGCGCCGCCACCGGCGTCATGTTCACCTACGAGACCGTCGTCACGGACGGCGTCCCGCGGGACGTGCTGGTGATCGGGACGGACGACCAATACGCCCCGGTACGCAATCTCGTGCAGATCCGCGGGCGGTCTCTCGACCCGAGCGACGTCGTTCTACGGCAGCGCGTGGCCCTGCTGACCGAGCGGTTGGCGGAACGCCTCTACGGATCGCAGGCCGCCGCCATCGGCCAGGTGCTCAAAATTCACGGCTTGCAGTTCACGGTGGTAGGCACGTTCCGTGAGAAGACCGAGAGTTTCGGACTCTCGGAGCTGTCGAAGGAAACCATCCTGATCCCGATCACGGTGATGAAGTATTTCGCGCGCTACGAACGGGTGGATCCGCTGTACGTGCAGGCGCTGCGGCCCGAGGACGTCCCGGCGGTGACGGAGCGCGTCCGCTCGATTCTGGAGAGCCGGCACCGGCCCGGCGCCAGTTACTTCGTGGGCAATCTGACGGGAATTCTGGACGCTGCCCGGAACGTCGCGCTGGTGCTTACGATCGTGCTGATCCTGATCGCGGCGATCGCGCTGGTGATCTCCGGCATCGGCATCATGAACATCATGCTGGTGACGGTCACCGAGCGAACGCGTGAGATCGGCGTACGGCTTTCGGTGGGAGCCTCCCGCGGCGCGATCCTCCAGCAGTTTCTGATGGAAGCGGTGATGATCAGCATCGCCGGGGGGTTCGTCGGCGTGGGTGTCGGAGTGGCGATTCCGCTGAGCATCCGGCACTTTGTCGAAGGACTGGACATCGCCATCTCGTGGGTCTCGATCGCCGCCGCCTTCGGAGTTTCGTTCGCCGTGGGGATCCTGTTCGGGCTATTGCCTGCGAACCGGGCCGCCCGGCTGAGCCCGACCGAGGCGCTGCGGTACGAGTAGCGCGCGCGCCGACCTTTCCGCGCAAGCGCCGGGCCGCTACGCGGCCGCCTGCTCCAGAGTTTCGAAGAAAAGGTTGAGGTCGGCGGGACGGGTGTGGATGTGCGTCGAGACGCGCAGCGGATTCCCTTCCGTCGTCCAGATGCGGCGTTGCCGGCAAAGCTCCCACAGGCGCCGCGGGTCTTTGAGTTTGAGCCGGAAGGCGACCATAGCGCCGTACTGGCTTTCGTCCTCGGGCGTGAGCAGTTCGGTGTGCGGGCTCGCTTCGGCGCGCCGCCGGGTCTCGCGGGCGAGGTGGTGGATCCTCTGGTAGATACTCTCGGGACCGAGAGCTTGGGCGAACCGGAGTCCGGCCAGAAACCCTTCGAAGATGGCGCGGTTGTTGGTGCCCACGCGCATGAAGCGGGCGGCCTTAAGCGCCTGGTCGTCGAATTGGCTGGTGGCGATGATGGGGAAGTGCTTGTCAAGCCTTTCCTCGCGCACATAAAGAATGCCGCAGCCGGCCGGCGCGAAGAGCCATTTGTGGGGGCTGCCGGCGAAGTAGTCGCAGCCGAGGTCATCGATGCGGAACGCGATCTGGCCGTTCATGTGGGCGCCGTCGACGACGCTGATCACTCCCTTGTTGCGGGCGGCATCGCAGATCGCGCGGACGGGCATCACCAGACCGGTGGGACTGAGGATGCCGCTAAAGCTCACGACGCGCGTGCGGGGGCCGATGGCCGAAACCACCAGATCCGTAAGCTCGCCGGGGCGGGGCGGGGGAAGAGGAATCTTGACCTCGCGGACCTGGATGCCTTCCCGGGCCTGCTTGAGCAGCCATGGGCAGCGCCCCGAGGGATGTTCCTGGTCGGTGAGAAGCACCTCGTCGCCTGGACGCAACGGCATGCCGCCCGCGATGATCGACATCGCTTCGGTGGCGCTGTGGGTGAGCGCCAATTCGTCCTTCGTACAACCGAAAGCCCCCGCCAACTCGGTGCGGTACTCGTCGAGGGTTTCGTAACCCCAGCGCGGATACTCATCCACCCGGAGCGCGGCGGAGCGTTCGAGATAGGCCACCACGGCGCGGAGAACGGGTTTCGGCGCGACGCCCAGGCTCCCGTTGTTCAAGAAGGCGCGCCCGTCGGGCAGGTAGAACTGCTCGGCGCGGACGCGGTCCCAGTAGCGCTCGGGATTCCGGGCGAGCAGGCCGGCGTCGGGCAGAGGCCGGGTATCGACGGCGGCGGCTGGCGCCGAAACGCCGAACAGCGCGGCGGCGCCCGGCAGGTGGTGAAGGGCCTGGCGGCGGTTCATGCACCCTATGATGGCACGGCGCCCGGCGCCCCGAGGGTCAGGTCGAGATATACTGATCGCCGGTCCCGGTGTACCGTTCGCGGCTCGGGACGGAGGTATCCGAATATGCTCGAGCAACAAAGCTCCCGGCGCGAGTTCCTGCGGTCGTCGGCTACGCTGGCGGCGGCCGCGGCCGCGCCGTTTCAGGCCGCCGGTTCGGATGTGATCCGGGTCGGAGTGATCGGCTCAGGCGGGCGCGGGGAAGCCGCCGCGATGAACGCGATGAACGCCGACAAGGGCGTCCGGATTGTGGCGATGGCCGACATCCGGTTGGACCGCATGCAGGAGGTCCGCAGCGCGTTGAAGGTCAAGTACCCCGGGCAGGTGGACATCAAGGACGATCATCTGTTTGCCGGTTTCGACGGCTTCCGGCACGTGATCGCCGCTTCGGACGCCGTCATCATCGCCAACGCGGCGAAGTTCCATCCCCTCCACATGAGGGCGGCGCTGGAAGCAGGAAAGCACGTCTTTGTGGAGAAACCGCACGCCATCGATCCGGCCGGCGTTAAAGCCGTGCGGGCCGCCTGCGCGATGGCCCGAGATAAGGGCCTGTGCGTGGTCTCGGGCTTACAGAGCCGCTACCATCCCGGCTACCGCGAGACGATGGAGCGTGTTCACGACGGCGCCATCGGCGAGATTGTCTCCATTCAGGAAACGTGGCTGCGGCCGCCTTACGTGCTGCGCGAGCGCAAGCCCGGCATGTCCGAGATGGAACACCAGGCGAGCAACCAGTATCATTTCCACTGGCTTTCCGGAGACGACGTGCCACAGACGCTGATCCACAATCTCGATCGCTCGCGTTGGGCGCTGCACGGGCAGACGCCCTTGAAAGCCTGGGGCATGGGCGGCCGCGCGACGCGGAGCGCCGAGCGATACGGTGACGTATTTGACCACCAAGCCGTGGTGTACGAAATAGCCAAATGCGTGCGGGTATAAGCCTACAG
>CAYRPT010000250.1:0-852 GCA_964425895.1 uncultured Solibacteraceae bacterium
AACGCCCATGATCTCCCGCAGCTCATCCCGCACGGTCGCTACCACCGCGCCGTCGGATTCGCCGAGCACATCCGGATCCTCCGCGCCGCCAAGGAACAGCCGGAGGAGCACGCGCGACTCGGGCACCCGGTGCAAGAACTTGGTACCCACCCAAGTGCAGGCGATCACCCGGCGCCGTTCCTTCCGCGGCACCAGGAAGCCGAAACCGTCTAGTTGGTGGGCAAAGCTCGACCGGTCATAGCCGAGGGCGACGGTCATCGAAGAGCTGTAGGGGATGGCCTCCAACAGAGCGGCCAGCTCGGGGTCGAGCGGCCGGCTCAGCGCAGCCGCTTCGTAGGCCTGGCAGGCCAACACCACGCGGGACGCCTGGATCCAGTCACCGGCTACTCGAATCCGGTAGCCCCCATCGTGGGGCTCGAGACATTCGGCCTCACCGCGGACGCGCGTCAGAGAACCGGAAACTCGCCTTTCGATGGTCCCCGTCAGCCGCCCCATCCCGCCTTTGAGCGTCTGGAAGAGAGGCTGAGCGCGCGAGTCCGCAGCCGCCTTCTTGCGGGCGGCAAGGACACCGCGGGTGAGACTGCCGTACTGGCTTTCGAGCTCCACGAAACGGTTCAGGACGCTATTGACGCTCAGTTGACCCGGAGTACCTCCATAGACGCCGGCAAGCAGCGGCTCGGCCAGGTATTCGACGGCCTCCTCTCCGTAGTGGTCAGCGACGAAATCGGCCACGCTGCGGTCGGGCCGCGCACCGTTCACCGCCCGGCGGAACAGATCCGTTCCCATCCGGAACTTGGTGCGCCAGCCCAGCAGCGGGCTAATCAGCATGGGAAAGATCTTGGTGGGCACCAT
>CAYRPT010000250.1:862-4685 GCA_964425895.1 uncultured Solibacteraceae bacterium
CGGCAGCGGGACCAGCCGGCCTTTGCGCCTCACATAGGTGACTCGAAGATGGTCGTTCGAACCGATCACCTCGCCCTCGAGTCCGAGGTCGCGAATCAGGTGCAGGGCCCACGGCTTGGCCGCCAGGAAGCTGTCGGGGCCGCCTTCGATGACGCAGCCGTCCACAAGTTCCGTCGTGATCACGCCACCGAGGCGAGGCTCGCGTTCGACCAAGGTGGAGGGGATGCCGGCCTGGTGCAGGTAGAAAGCCGTCGACAGGCCCGAGATGCCTCCACCGATGATGACAACGCTGCCCGGCATAGTCTAACTTCAGTTTCGCATGACCATTCCGGAGAGGCTGGTCCGCCCGTTCCGAGGGCTGGAAGGTCCCTTCCGCCCGCAACCACGCACGGGAGACGGCGCCGCCGGCCGGCATCCCCTTCCTCCCAGTCGCTCCTCACCCCTTGGCCCCTCATGATCACGGGCGGATTACGGACGCCGACGTTTGGTTGCAGGACGTGCGCGGGGCAGAGGATAACAGTGAGGATGGAACAGGCCCTGGACGGGTGGTTCGCCGAGCAACATTGGCTTGCGCTGGTGTTCGTGATCGTAGTGAGCCTGGGAGCGTTGGGGCGGGCCGCGGACTGGCTGGTGGACGAAGCCGTGGCATTGTCCGAGCGCAGCGGTATCCCGAAGGCGGTGATTGGAGCGACCGTCGTCAGCCTCGGCACCACCACACCGGAGACGGCCGTTTCGGTGATGGCGGCCATCAGAGGGAGTCCGGGCTTGGCGCTGGGGAACGCCGTGGGCTCGATCATCTGCGATACCGGTCTGATTCTCGGGCTGGCATGCCTGATCGCTCCGCTACCCCTGGACCGCAACATCGTCAACCGGCAAGGTTATATCCAGTTGGGCGCGGCGTTGGCGCTAACCGCGATCTGTTTCCCGTGGTCAAACCCTGATGTGGTGTGGAGCCAGGGCGGACGGCTGCCGCAGTTCGCCGGATTCCTTTTCCTGGGGGCGCTGGCGGTGTATCTGTGGCGGAGCGTCGCATGGTCTCGTGCGGCGGACGCCGATCGCGCGGTGGCGGCTCACGAGAAGGACGTCGCGGCGCCGCTGGCGCTCATCACGTTGAAGCTGGCGGTCGCGGTGGCGATTGTGGTGCTGTCGGCCGAAGTACTGATTCCGGCCGTGGCCGAGTCGGCGCGGCGGCTCACGATCCCCGAGAGCATCATCGCCGCCACGCTCGTGGCCTTCGGCACATCGCTGCCGGAGCTGATCACCGCGGTGACCGCGGCGCGGCGGGGTCACGGCGAACTGGCGGTCGGTAACGTTGTCGGGGCGGACATCCTGAACGTGCTGTTTGTTTCCGGGGCGGCCGCGGCAGTTACGCCGGGGGGGCTGGAGGCGAATCCGCACTTTTTTAGGGTTTTGTTCCCGATCATGATCTCGGTTCTGCTGGTGTTCCGGCTAGGGGTGATTTTCTCCGGCCACAGCCTGCGGCGTCCCGTCGGTGTGGTCTTGTTGGGGGCTTACGGCGCCTACCTGGTGATCAGCCTGGTTTTTCCCGGAGGTGCGGGCGGGCACTGAGAGAGCAGCCCTCACCGATCGGCTGTCAGGTTTTGGATTTCGGCTGCCAATTCTCGCGGCCCGTCCGATAAGTCCTCCAGTGGAGCGTGGTTTCGCTGTCCGTGTGCTGCAATGGCTTCGCGGCGCCAGGACTGCGCCGGCGTCCCCGGCGCTGAAGACGACGCCGCATGGGGACTTCGCCGGCCCGCGGCGCTACGCCGCAGTGGCGGCGGGCGTGTGGACGGGAGTGGTGGGGTTGTCGCTCGCGTGGAACGTGCACCAGATCCGTCTGAGCGGTGTCGAACTGGCGCTCGGCGAGGCGCGGTCGGCTGCCAAGCGGGAAGAGATGTACCGGCAGTGGGTGGCCAGGCAGGGCGGAGTTTATGTGCCGGTAACCGAGGAGGTATGGCCGGATCCGAATCTGTCGCATCTGCCGGAGCGGGACTTGCGGACGCCCTCGGGCCGCCGCTTAACCCTCGTGGTGCCCGCGCGGGTGACCAACCAAGCGCACGCGTTGGCGCGGCTGCGCGGTGGCATCGATCAGCGTCTTACGAGTCTCGATCCTGTGGGGCTGGTCAACACACCGTCCGGCTGGGAGCGGGAGGCGCTCCGAAAGCTACAGAAGGGCGCGCCGGAATCGAGCGAGCTTGTCGTTGCGGGCGGCCGGAAGCTCGTGCGCCTGATGATTCCCCTATACGTTGAGGAAAGCTGTCTCGTCTGCCACGCGAAGCCGGGCATGCGGGTTGGGGATTTGGGTGGAGGGCTTTCGATGACGGTCCCCATGGCGCGGTATGAGGCGGCCGGGTTAGCGCAGATGCGGCCGGTGCTGCTGGGACACGTGGGCATCTGGATCTTAGGGTTGGCCGGGATAGGACTGGGGACGCAGCGGCTCGAGTACGAGGCTCGGGAACGGGATGCAGTGGCCGCCTCACTACAGGAAAGCGAGGCCCGCTACCGGGCGATCACCGAAGGAACGCCCGCAGGGATCTGGCAGTTGGATTTGGCGGGCCGCACGATCTACGCCAACCCGGCCCTGTGCGCGATGATCGAGGCCGATAGTCTGGATGAACTCCGGCAAATCCGCTATGACATGCTTTGCGCCGCGGAAGACCGGGAGCTATTGAAACGCCAGGAGGAGCGCCGCATGCAAGGCGAGGCGGGCCACTACGAGCTGACGATCATGGGGCTGCGCGGCGGGCGGCGGCGGGTCTTGGTCTATGGCGTCCCGTTGGCCGGCCCGGATGGATTGCCGCGCTCGCGAATTGGAACGCTAGTCGATGTCACCGACCTCCGGCGGGCGGAGACAGCGCGGAACCGCTTGTTCCACCTAAGTCTCGACTTGATCTGCATCGCCGAACTCGATGGGACGATCCGGGAGTTGAATTCGGGGCCGGTCCGGGCACTCGGCTGGGACGAACGGGATCTGATCGGGCGTCCTGTCGAAGATCTTATCCACGCCGGAGATCGGGAGCGGCTGGCAAAGCTCCTGGCGGGACTGGCGAGCGCCCGTTCGTGGGTCAGCGAGGAATTCCGGATTCTGGCGGCGGACGGCTCCTTCCGGTGGTTCGCCTGCAACGCCACACCGCTGCTCCAGGAAGGGTTGTTCTACGCCGTCTGCCGTGACGTGACTGAGGCGAGGGAAGCCCGGACGGCCTTACAGGCGGCCAAGGACGCGGCCGAAGAGGCGAACCGGGTCAAGAGCGAGTTCCTAGCCAACATAAGCCACGAAATCCGTACCCCGCTGAACGGGGTGCTCGGCATGGCGGGGCTGCTCGTGGACAGCGGCCTGGACGGCGAGGCGGGGGAGTTCGCGCGAACGATTCAGGCGAGCGCCGAGACGCTTCAGGAACTGGTGAACGACGTCCTGGACTTCTCTAAGGTCGAAGCCGGACGGATGGAGGTCGAGAAGGTACCGCTGGATGTGCGCCGCGTTGTGGGCGAGGTCGAGAACCTGGTGGCCCTCCGAGCGCGCCAGAAAGGACTGCGTCTCGCTTCCCGGGTGGACGAAGCGGTCCCGGCCCGGCTGCTCGGGGACTCGGGGAGGATCAGGCAGGTCCTGATGAATTTGGTGGCCAACGCGATCAAGTTCACTCCGAAGGGAAGTGTAGATGTTTCGGTCACCGTGGAAGCCTCCCGGGAGGCGGGTAACCGGCTACGGGTGACGGTCACCGATACGGGAATCGGCATACCTCCGGACCGGTTGCCCCTGCTGTTCCAGCCTTTTGTTCAGGCCGATGCTTCGACGACGCGGTGTTTCGGTGGAACCGGGCTGGGG
>CAYRPT010000250.1:4695-6248 GCA_964425895.1 uncultured Solibacteraceae bacterium
CTCGAAGGGCCTCGTGGCGATGATGGGCGGAGAGATCGGGGCGGAAAGTGTGCCTGGACGGGGCTCGCGCTTCTGGTTCACGCTGCCGGCCGCTGAGCCGGCCGCCCAAGCCGAGGAACCGATGGAGCCGGCGCCGCCAGAGCAAGGCGAGCCGCGAGCGCTCCCTGGTAACGCCTGGCAAACCGGTCGCGTTCTGGTGGTTGAAGATAATGGCGTGAACCAGAAGGTGCTGGTCGCCCAATTGCGCAGGCTGGGGTACGACGCTGACGTGGCCGGCGACGGGCGTGAAGCGATCAGCTTGCTGTCGCGCACGCCATACCAATTGGTGCTCATGGATTGCCATATGCCGGACATGGACGGTTTCGCCGCCGCGCGCGCGATACGGCGGCTGGATTCCGAGGTGCTGAATCCGTCGATCCCGATTGTCGCGATCACGGCCGGCGGCTTGTCCGATGAGCGGCGGCGGTGCCTCGAAGCGGGGATGGACGATTTCCTGCCGAAGCCGGTGGCGATGGAGGAACTGGCGGAGAAGGTCTCGACGGCGTTGTCCGCTCACGCCGATGGGGCGACGGGGCTGCGGAAGGGTCCGGCGCAGTCTCCGGGCCGCAACGGTAAGTCGCCGGCCAGGCAGTCGCAGGGGCAAGATCAATGAGCCGCGGGCTTCTTGACGCCGATCTGCATCCGGTTGAGAAAATGAGTGTCCAATTTCCCGGCGACGAAATCGGGGTGCGCCAGGATTTTCTGATGGAGGGGGATGCTCGTGTGAATCCCCTCGACCACAAACATCTCCAGGGCGCGGGTCATCCGCGCGATTGCCTCCCGGCGGTCGCGGCCGTAAGTGATCAGCTTGGCGATGAGTGAATCATAATATGGCGGGATAACACCTTCCTGATAGGCTGCGGTGTCCACCCGGACGCCGACGCCGCCAGGAAGATTCAGCGCGGTGATGCGTCCCGGAGACGGAGTGAATGTTTCCGGATGCTCGGCGTTGATGCGGCACTCGATGGCGTGGCCCTTGATCTGTACAGGGTCAGGGAAGATCTCCCGCATCGGTAGGCCACGGGCCACGAGGATCTGACCTTTCACGAGGTCGGAGGCGGTGACGAATTCGGTGACCGGATGCTCCACCTGGATGCGGGCATTCACCTCGATGAAGTAAAGATTCCCCGTCTCATCCATCAGGAACTCCACGGTTCCGGCGTTCTGGTAACCGACGTCGGCCAGGGCGCGCGCCAGCGTCTCGGCCGTCGCGCGGCGGAGCTCCGGCGTGACCGCGGGCGACGGGGCTTCCTCGATGAGCTTCTGGTGCCGCCGCTGGATGGAGCACTCGCGTTCCCCGAAGACGCGGACCTCGCCGTACTGATCGGCGAGAACCTGAAACTCGATGTGACGAGGGGCAGGGATGAACTTCTCCAGGTAGACGTCGGCACATGAGAAGGCGGCCTCCGCCTCCTGCTGCGCCTGGGAGAGCAAACCCGGCAGCTCGGCGGGCTCCTGAACGACCCGCATGCCGCGTCCGCCCCCCCCCGCTGCGGCTTTGAGCAGAACGGGGT
>CAYRPT010000251.1:0-6239 GCA_964425895.1 uncultured Solibacteraceae bacterium
AGTCAAAGTGACCAAGGTCCCGATCCCGGTGGCCTATGGCGCCGCCTTTGAAGGCGAGCGGATCCGGAAGGAACAAACCTACGTCGAGTTTGGGGGCAACCGCACGCCGGCTTTCGAGTTCGTCACCACCCGCGATCTGGCGGAAGTCGAGGACGGCCGGATCGACGTGGTCGGCCCGGAGATCACGGACACGCCGAGGGGAAGCGCACTGCCGCTGGGCATCTGGGTCGAAGTAGCCGGCCGGAAGATGCAGGCCGATTTCGAACCCATCCTCGAGCGCCAGATCCACCACATGATCAACGGCGCCGAGGGAGTCTGGCACATGGGCCAGCGTGACATCAACTGGATACGGATCAGCCAGGCGGCGCAGGCGGCCGGCTTCCGTATCCGCGACCTGGGCGAGATCATCCATGCCAAGTTCCTCAACGACTACCCCGCGATCGTTGACAAGGTTCAGGTAACGTTGTTCACCGAACGCGAGGACGTGGAAGCGCGGCTGGTGGAAGCGCGCCACACCTACCGCGCGCGCAATCAGCGCATGGAGTCGCTGACGGACGAAAACGTTGATACATTCTACTCCTGCCTGCTCTGCCAGAGCTTCGCGCCCAACCACGTCTGCGTGATCACGCCCGAGCGCCTGGGCCTGTGCGGCGCCTACAACTGGCTCGATGGAAAGGCGGCCTACGAGATCGATCCCACGGGCCCCAATCAACCGCTCGTTAAAGGGCAATGCCTCGACCCCGTGCGCGGGCAGTGGCAGAACATCAACGACTACGTCTACGCGAATTCCAAGCACACGATTCCCGCGTTCAACGCGTACTCGTTGCTCGATCATCCCATGACGAGCTGTGGCTGCTTTGAAGCCATTGTGGCGTTGCTGCCCGAAGCCAACGGGGTGATGATCGTGAATCGCGAGTACACCGGCGACACGCCCGCCGGCATGAAGTTTTCGACCCTCGCCAACATGACCGGCGGCGGGCAGCAGGTACCTGGATTCCTAGGTATCGGGAAGGCCTACATCGCCAGCCGCAAATTCATCTCCGCCGAGGGCGGCCACCGGCGCATCGTCTGGATGCCGAAAGAACTCAAGGACAATCTCGCGGACGAGCTGAGTCAGATCGGCGAGCGTCTTGGCATCCCTGACTTCATCGAACGGATCGCGGACGAAAGCAACGGCACCACGGTCGAGGCTGTTCGGGCCCACATGGAGCGGGCGGAACATCCCGCCCTGTCGATGCCCGAAATCACTGCGGCGTCCGAACCGCAAGGCCTGGCCGCGAGCGCGGCGGCGCCCGCCGGCCATGCCGAGCACGTTAGTCCGCAAGCGTCAATCGGAACCCCGCGGACGCCTCCGCCCCCCTCGGAGTCCCCGGCCGCCCTTGCAACGGCGCTGCCGGCTCCTCCCCGGCCGGCGCCGGCGCCCGCGGCTGAAGCGCCGCCGCAGGCCTCCGACGGTATCGGCTCCATTATCTCGGTGCTGGAGCGCCTGCGCCAGATGCCGCTCGCCACCCAGGTTCAACCCGGAATGTCACCCGATGAGCAGATGGCCGCGCTACAGGCCAGCACTGCGATCCATCTGCTTCACGCGGGGACGAATATGCTCCTGATGTATAGCGGCCGGCTTGCCCCGGCGGCGGCGCCAGCCGCCCGGAGCGCGGCGCCTGAGCCCGTCCTGCCGCCGCCGTCGGCTGCCGGGCCGGCTCCGGCGCCACGATCGCCGGCCCTATCGGGGCCCTCGGCCGCCAGGCCTGCGCCCCCGCCGGCCGCATCCGCCGCGCCGCCTCCGGCGCCCGCGCCGCCGCGTGCGACACCCGCGGCTTCGCTCGCGCCTGGAAAGCGATTTGCCTCGGCCATGGTCGCTGTCCCGGCGGCCTTTACGCTGGCTCGCGACCAATGCAGCCAACCTGTCCGCAAGATTACCCTCGGAGGAAGTGGTACCAGGAAGTCGGCGGTAACCATCGGCGGCGCCGAGGTTCTCCCCTTCCGCCACTACGAGGGCAACGTCGGGCTTCGTCCCGTGGTCGCCATGGAGGTCTTCGATCAGCCCCCCAAGAGTTACCCCGACAGTCTCCGCGAGGTTTTCGGCGACCTGCTCCGCGATCCCGCGGCGATGGCTCGCCACTGTGTCGACCAGCTTGGCGCCGAAGTCATCAGTGTCCGCCTTATCGGCGCCCATCCCGAGAACGGCGACAAGTCGCCCGAAGCCGCGGCCGAGACGGTCGCCGCGGTGCTCCAGGCTGTCGGCGTACCGCTCATCGTCACCGGCCCGAATCACTTTGAGAAAAACAACGCGGTGATGAAGCAGATCGCCGCAGCCTTCTCCGGTGAGAACCTTGCGCTGAACTGGGTCGAGACCGACAACTACCGGACCATCGCCGCGGCGGCGATGGGCTACGGGCATTGCATTGTCGCCCAGAGCCCCATCGACGTCAACATGTGCAAGCAGCTCAACATCCTGCTCACGAACCTCGGCGTTGCGCCCGACAAGATCATCATCGATCCCATGACTGGCGCCCTCGGCTACGGGTTGGAATACACCTACTCCGTGATGGAGCGCATTCGTACGTCCGCCTTCGCCGGCGACTCGATGCTGGCCATGCCTATGATCTCCACCCCTGGCTGGGAGGTTGCCCGCACCAAAGAGGCGCGCGCCCTCAAGAGGGACTTCCCCCATTGGGGTCACGAAAACGAACGCGGCGCACTACTCGAAATCGCCACGGCGATCGCCTTTCTCAATTCCGGCGCCGACTTGCTGGTGATGCACCACCCGCTCGCCGCCCTCACGGTGCGACGCAAGATCGAAGAGATGATGCAGGGAACGGGGAACTGACCATGGCTCTCACCGGCTTACAGATCTTCAAGCTCCTTCCCAAAACCAACTGTGGGGAATGCGGCATTCCCACCTGCATGGCGTTCGCCATGAAACTGGCCGCGAAGAACGCGGATCTCGCCGCCTGCCCCTATGCCTCCGAGGAGGCGAAGAGAATTATCGGCGCCGCCAGCAAACCTCCCATCCGCCTGGTGACGATCGGACCTCCCGGCCGCGAAGTAGCGGTGGGTAATGAAACCGTGATGTTTCGCCACGAGAAGACCTTCGTGCATCCCACCGCGGTCGCGATCGCATTCGCTGACAATGAACCTATCTCGGAACTCTGCCACACCATCGCCGAGGCGCGCGAATACTGCCTGGAGCGTGTGGGCGAGAGGCTGCGGCTCGATCTCGTTCTGGTCGACAACTTCAGCGAGGAAGTCCAGCCCTTTGTGTCGCTCGTAAAGTCTGTGGCCGGAGCAACCGGGATGGGCGTCATCCTCCGCAGCACCGATCCGGAGGCGCTGGAGGCCGCGCTCCAGATCCTGGAGGGCCAGCGGCCGCTTATCCACGCCGCCACTCCGTCCAACGCCGAGGAGATTGCCGCTCTGGCGCTCCGGCACAACGCTCCGCTTGTGGCGCGGGCCGCCACGGTGGATGAATTGGCGGCGTTAACCACCCGTCTTGCGGCTCTGGGGATCAAAGACATCGTGCTCGACATACCGGCCGACAACCCGGCGGCCGCGCTCCAGAACAACACCCTCATCCGCAAAGCCGCGCTCAAAGGCAGCTTCGAGCCGCTCGGATATCCGATCCTCAACTTCGCCTCGGGCCTGGACGCCCCCTCCCTCGTCGCCGACGCCTGCACCTACATATGCAAATACGCTTCGATCCTCGTGCTCGACCGGCTGCAACTCGAAGCGCTCCTGCCCTTGATGATGCTCCGGCAGAACATCTACACCGATCCGCAGAAGCCCATTCAGGTCGAACCGAAGGTCTACTCCATTGGCGAGCCCGGCCCTGAATCTCCCGTCATCGCCACCACCAACTTCTCACTCACCTACTTCCTGGTGTCCGGAGAAATCGAGAATTCCGGCGTGCCTGCACATCTGCTGATCGTCGAGAGCGAGGGCATGAGCGTCCTGACCGCCTGGGCCGCCGGCAAGTTCTCCGGCGCCAAGGTGGCGGCGGCCGTCAAGGCAAGCGGCCTCGAAGGTCAACTCACCCGGCGCCGCCTGATCATTCCCGGCTACGTGGCGCAGATCTCGGGTGAGGCTGAGGAAGCACTCCCGGGCTGGGAGGTATTGGTCGGACCCGGGGAGTGCGCCGACCTCGGTCCGTTCCTGAAGCGACAAGCCCCCCGCTGATCTCCCATGCCGATGGTGCGCTTTCTCCCCGCGAATGTTGAGGCGGACGTCCTGGCCGGCGTCTACATTCATGAGGCGGCAATCCGGGCCGGTCTCCTCGAGCTCGAATTGCCGTGCGGGGGACAAGGCAGTTGCGGCCAGTGCCTCGTGGAGCTTGAGGAAGGCGAAAGCCGCGGCCGCCTGGTGATGGCCTGCCAGACGCGTGTCTCCCACGATCTTGTCGTGCACATCCCCGAAACGCGCGACCTCGCTATGCGCGTCGTCGGCGACAGCCACTTCCTGGTCAATGAGGAACTGCTGCCGTCGCGCGACCAGATCTCCCCACTCGCGCGCCTGGAGCGCCTGACTGTACCGCCGGCCTCGATCGAGGAGCACTACAGCGACTGGTCTCGCCTCGTCCGCGCGCTCGCGCCGGGCAATGGCGTCTCCGTCACCGCTCCTCTCTCATTACTCCGGCGCCTCGCCGAAGCCTTGCGCGAGCGTGGCGGGAAAGTCACCGCGCTCGTTCAGGACACCAGTGACGGCCTGGAGATTCTGGAGATCGAGCCCGGCCACGCCGCCCGCCGGATCTTCGGAGTGGCGATTGACATCGGCACCACCACCGTAGCCGCCCAGCTCGTGGATCTCGAGACGGGCCGCGTCCTCTCCACCCGGACGTCGTACAACCAGCAGGTCCGGCGCGGCGCGGACGTGATCAGCCGCATCGACTACGCCCGCACCTCGGACCGCCAGGACGAACTCCGCGCCCTCGTTCTCGACACGGTCAATACCCTGATAGTCCAAATGGCCAATGACGCGGCCGCGGACATGCGGAACATCCGCGCCGCTTTCGTCGCCGGCAACACGACCATGATTCATCTGCTGCTCGGGCTGCCGCCGCGCTACATCCGCGAGTCTCCTTACGTGCCTACCATCGGTAACGCGCCGATACTGAGCGGGGACGCCTGCGGATTCGATATTCATCCGCAAGCCGTCGTCGCCTGCGCTCCCGGCGTGGGCAGTTATGTCGGGGGCGACATCACGGCCGGGCTCCTTGCCACCGAGCTCACCGTCAACCGCGACGATATCTTCCTTTTCCTCGACATCGGCACCAACGGCGAGATCGTTATCGGCAACGCCGATTGGATGGTCGGCTGCGCCTGTTCGGCCGGTCCCGCCTTCGAGGGTGCCGGCATCGAATGCGGCATGCGCGCCGCCAACGGTGCGATCGAACACGTCGAGATTGACTCCGAAGGCGCCTTGCGTTACCGCGTCATTGGCGGCGGCCAGCCGGCAGGGATCTGCGGATCGGGGCTTATCAGTTTACTTGGTGAGATGTTCAAACGCGGCCTTGTCGATCAGTCCGGCCGGCTTTCCGATTCCGTGGGCCGCTACTACCTGATTGAGACCGGCGACCGCACTGCCGGCGGACGAGACCTTGTTCTCACGGCTGCCGATATCGAGAACCTCATCCGTACCAAGGCCGCCATCTACGCGGCCTGCACACGCATCCTCGAAAGCGTCGGGCTCGCCTGGGAGTCCATCGCGCGCGTCTATATCGCCGGCGGATTCGGGCGCTTCATCCAGATTGCCGACGCCGTCCGGATCGGCATGCTGCCGGATCTGCCGCATGACCGATTCCGCTATGTTGGCAACTCGGCGCTGACGGGCGCCTACATCGCGCTTCTCTCCCGGGAACACCGCCGCCGGCTGGCTGCCATCGCCGGGCTGATGACGTATCTCGATCTAAGCTCCGATCCGCGCTACATGGACAGCTACGTCCAGGCGATGTTCCTTCCCCACACGAATCTCGACCAATTCCCCTCGGTGATGCGCTCACTCACACTGACAAGGAGAATCTGAATGACGAACCTGCTCGATAGACTGGCCGCCGGCGAGATACTCATCTCCGACGGCGCCATGGGAACCTTCCTATACGCCAAAGGGCTCGCCGCCGGCGAGAGCCCTGAATCCTGGTGCGTGTCGCATCCCGACGCCGTACGGGAGGTCGCCATGGCCTACCTCGAGGCCGGCTCAGACATGATCGAGACCAACTCCTTTGGCGGCACGTCCTTCAAACTCAG
>CAYRPT010000252.1:0-6230 GCA_964425895.1 uncultured Solibacteraceae bacterium
GTCCAGCAAACCGCCGCTTCCGGATGGATTGATTCCAGGTTGATTCAAGACATTTCGACGGACCAAGGAGTACTTTGTATTGAGGAAAAGGCTCTCGCACAGCTTGTTGCTTTTCGCGTCCCTGCTGGGTACGCCAGTGCTGACCCATCCGGAACAACACATTACGGGCCGGCTCTCGTACTCCCAGGATCAGCGATTCGTGCGGCTGAAGGCTTACTTGAAGAAGCGGCGGAGCCCCGCGGCGGATTTGTCGGCGGACTTTCTGGCGGCCGCCGATCGCCATGATCTCGACTGGCGCCTGCTTCCCGCGATTGCCGTCGTGGAATCCGGCGCCGGGCTACGCTACACGAACAACAACATCTTCGGTTGGGGCTCCGGGACGGTTCGATTTAGCTCGCTCCGGGCGGGTATTCACCACGTGGCGTCGCGGATTGGCAACTCCAAACTCTACCGGCACAAGGACCTCGATGGCGTCTTGCGCACCTACAACCCCTACGCATCCTATCCCGGACGCGTAAAGAAAGTCATGCGCACCCTCGCGCCCTCCGCCGAGATCCTTCCGGCGGCCGGCACACCCTGACTTATTCCATCATCTGGATTGCAAGATACAGGCCACCGAAAACGAGGACCGAAACAACGGCCACAGCCGCCCACTTGAACAGCCGCTCGGTCTGGGACGACCCGACTCTGTCGTCTTGTTTCATCTGCTCGTCGAGGCTATCGAACATCCGGGTTCTACCTCCTCTTGAGGTTTCTACAACGATGACCTTATGAGTCCCGCATCAATATTCTACGTCCGAACCGCGAGATTTGCACGAGGAATCGAAAGCCTATCACCCCGCGGCAGAAGTCGGTACCGGCTGTCAGAATCTGTAAGCTCTTGATTTGCTGTTCGGTCGGATCGACTTCGAGACTTCTACCACGGGGCCCTATGAATCGCCCGGGATGGTCGAGAGGCCGCCGGCCGCCGAGCCGGGCTCGCCGGGGCCGGGCCCACTCCGGTAACCCCTATCTTCACCGGCAAATGGCGACCTTCGGGATTGAAGCTGCGCCACGTAGTCAGAGAACTTCATCGGCCGGGCGCCGCCCCGCTCCAACTGCCGCTCGACCGCCCGCTGATACCGGCGGAGCATTTCCCGCCGTTTGCTGCCGGTGAATTGGCAGGCGTCGATGTCCAGCAGGATATCGATCTCCCATCGTTGGAACGTGTTACGCTTCAGCGTGCCGCGCAACAAATCCCGAATGAGGCGGTTAAACCGGTACAGTATGGCTTCGCTCTCTACGGTGGCGTCCAGCATCCTTCCTCTTTCCTATCGGCAGCGCTGGACGCCCGGTTCAGCCCGCCGTTCTCCTCCGCCCGATATTATACAGAACTGGCCGGCGTCTCGTGGTTCGTTTCGCGGTGGTTTGGCCCTTCCTACGAACAAGTTCAGGCCGTTTCATTCATCCGGCCGGTTGCTCCGGCCCGTGGGGGAAGATATGTTCAATCTATGCTTGCTCTCACTCTGATGGCGGTCGCCGCCCCGTTTGCCGCGGGAATGTCGACGGACTCGCGGAACGCGGATATCCCTAACACGGATACACATTTCCGGTTTTCGGCCCCCGGCACGCGCGCGGAGTGGGAGTCCCACGCCCGCGAACTTCGCGACCAGATTCTGTTTGCCGCCGGCCTGATGCCTTTTCCCGAGCGTACCCCATTGAATCCAGAGATCTTCGGGCGTATCGAACGTCCTGGATACACCATCGAAAAGGTGCTCCTGAAAACGTTCCCGGGGTACTACCTTGGCGGCAATCTGTACCGCCCCGCTGGGGCTGGCCCTTTTCCGGCAGTGCTCAAGCCGCACGGCCACTGGAGCTACGGGCGCCTCGAACAACAGCAGCTTGGCTCCGGCCAGAGTCTGGCGGTCAGCCTGGCCCGGCTCGGTTTCGTTGTATTCGCCTACGACATGGCCGGCTACAACGACACCTACCAGCTTCCCCACCGGTTCTCCGGGAACCGCGAGGCTTTGTGGGGTTTCGGGCCGTTCGGCCTTCAGCTCTGGAACTCCATCCGGGCGCTCGACTTCGTCGCCTCGCTGCCCTACGTCGACCAATCCCGGCTCGCCGTCACGGGCGCATCGGGCGGTGGTACCCAGACCTTCTTCCTCGGAGCCGTGGACGACCGTGTCGCGCTCACCGCGCCCGTGAACATGGTGTCCGCCATCATGCAAGGAGGGTGCGTGTGCGAGAACGCGCCGGGGTTGAGGGTGGGGGCCTACAATGTCGACTTCTCGGCGATGATGGCGCCCCGGCCGCAACTCCTGGTTGCCGCCACCGGTGACTGGACGAAAAACGTCCCCCGCGAGGAGTTCCCGGATATCCGCCGCGTCTACCAGCTTTTCGGGAAGCCGGAGAACGTCGAGGCGGTGCAGTTTGACGCACCCCATAACTACCACCAGGACAGCCGCACGGCCGTCTATCGGTTTCTGGCCCGGCACCTGCTAAACCGGGGGGACGCCGCGAACATCACCGAAGCGCAGGTCGAGATCGAGCAGCCCCGAGACCTCCTTGCTCTCTACGGCCGGCCGCTGCCGGCGGATGCCGTCGATTACGCGGGGTTATTTGCCTGGTGGCGCGAGAGCGCGCGCCGCCAGTCGGAAGCCGTGCCGGACCCGGAAGCAGCACAACACCTGCTCCGCCTGGCGATCAAGGCTTCTTTCCCCGCGCGAGTGGAAGCGGGGGTCGACGGCACAGAGATCGTCTTGAGCCGTGACCGGGTGGGCGACCGTGTGCCCGGGCGCTGGTATCGCCAGTCCGGGCCCGCCAGCTTCATCCTCCACCCTGATGGCGCCGAAGCCGCATGCGCCTCACACGCCGCCCGCGACCGCCGGGCGGCCGGCCGCTCCGTGCTGTGCCTTGATCTGTTTCAGACCGGGCGCGCCGCGGCCTCACGGGACCGCAGCCACGAGCACTTCCTGACCTTCAATCTTTCCGACGACGCCAACCGCATCCAGGACGTGCTCACCGGCCTGGCTTTCCTCGAGAAGGGCGGACACCAGGACATCGAGCTCGTCGGCCTCGATCGCGCCGCCCTGTGGGGCGTCTTTGCGGCGGCCATTGCCCCTCGCAAGGTGCGGTTCGAGGCGGATCTCTCGCCGTTCACCGGTGACGACGACGAGCTATTGGACAAGTGCTTCGTGCCCGGCATCCAGCGCGCCGGAGGCCTGGCCGCCGCCCGCCGTCTGGCGGCCGCGAACAGGTGACGGGATACGCCGAATGGTCAAACCCGGAATCCACCTCGACATTCCCGGCGGCCGTACGATCGACCTTCGCTGCCTCGTCAGCGACTACAGCGGCACGCTCTCCCGCGGCGGCACGCTCTCCGCCGGGGTGGCCGGGCGCCTGCGCCGCCTTGACGCTTTGCTGGACGTATGGGTCCTCACGTCGGACACCCACGGCACGGCCACCCGTGAGTTTCGCGGCATCCCGGTCAGCCTCCGGATCCTCACCGCCAGCGACCATGATCGCCAGAAAGCCGATTTCGTTCGCGCACTCGGCCTCCCGCATGTGGCGGCCCTCGGCAACGGCCGCAACGACCGGCTGATGCTCGGCAGCGTCCGCGAAGGCGGGGGGCTCGCGATCGCCGTCGACAACGGCGAAGGCTGCGCAGTGGAAACCCTGGGCGCGGCGGAACTGCTGGTGCACGGCGCCGCGGCCGCCCTCGACCTGCTGCTCGAGCCTCTCCGCTCCATCGCTTCCTTGCGCGTCTGAGCGCTAACCGCGCGGCTGGGCGCCTCCGGCGCGAGAGGCCGCACGTCATTGATAAAAGGGAACATTCACAAATGTTCCCTGGAGGGAGCGTCGGGCAATCAGACAAAGCGGTACAATTCTGGCGATGAGCACACCCTTTCGACTCGACGGCAAAATCGCGCTGGTCACCGGTGGAGCGAGCGGCATCGGCGAGGCCACGGTCCGCGTTCTCGCCGCGGCCGGCGCCCAGCCGATCATTCTGGATATGGACCGGCCCGCCGCCGAAAAGTTGGCTGCCGAATGGCCGGGCGCGCGGGTCCTGCCGTGCGATGTCACGCGCGAGGACGAGGTCAAGGCGGCTTTCGAGGCGGTTCCCCGGCTCGACATTCTGGTGAACAACGCCGGGATCGGTATGGTTGGCGGCATTGCCGAAACCAGCTTCGACGATTTCCGGCGGCTCATGTCGGTCAACGTCGACGGCGCGTTTCTGGTGACCAAGTACGCCTTGCCCCAGTTGCTGGCCGCGCGCGGGCGCATCGTTTTCATCGGCAGCGTTGCCGGGCTGGTGGGAATCAAGAAGCGTTTCGCCTACTGCGCCACCAAAGGCGCCGTCGTCATGATGGCCCGCCAGATCGCCATTGAATACTCGCGCGAGCTTCGGGTGAACTGCATCTGTCCCGGCACCGTGGATACGCCCTTCGTCGAAGCATACCTGGAGAAGTACCACAAGCACGAAAAGGAGAAGGTACGTGCGCAGCTCAACGAGCGCCAACCCGTCGGCCGGCTCGGACGCCCCGAGGAGATCGCCCACATGGCCCTCTACCTGGTATCCGACGAAGCCGAGTTCGTGACCGGATCGGTGCTGACGATCGATGGTGGATGGACTGCAGCCTGACACGGAAACCGCCGATGTGGCAGATAGCGGTTGACGGCGGGACCATGAATTCCGGAAAATGCTCGTTTGGAGCCGGCGGGCTGAGCTTGCTGTCCTCCAAGAAGCTGGCTTTGGAACTCTGAGACGATGGCAGCCCGCGCCCCCTCCCTGCTCCTGACGCTAATCGCAGTCGCCGTGATGTGGACGGCGCCGGCTGCGATTCATGCTTCCCCGGCCGGCGGCGCCGCGGTGAAAAGTTCCGCCACCAAGTCCGCGCCCAAGAAGCGGCGCGTCGTCCGAAGACGCTCGAGCGGCCCATGGCGGACTCCGAACTACTCACAGCCCGCGGCGAACGACGTCATCGGCGGCGATGATCCGGTGGTGCGCCAGGCGGCTCTCGAAGCGCTCGGCCAATACAACGGCAGTGTCGTCGTGGTTGACAGCGACAGCGGCCGGGTGCTCACCGTCGTGAACCAGGAACTGGCATTCCGGGGAGGGTTCATCCCGTGCTCCACCATCAAGGTGCCGGTGGCCCTGGCTGCCTTAAGCGAGGGGGTCATCGATCGGACAACGAAGCTGCGGATCTACGGCGGTGTCCGGATGGACATGACCGAAGCCCTGGCACGCTCCAACAACCAGTACTTCGAACAGCTCGGCGTGAAGCTTGGTTTTGAGAAGGTGCGCTACTACCACCGGTTGTTCGGTCTGGGAGAGAAGGCCGCGTTGGGAATTCCCGAAGAGCAGCCGGGGAAGCTGCCGGACGCTCCCCCCAAGAATGGCGTGGGGCGAATGTGCAGCTTCGGCGAGGGGATCACGTTGACTCCCCTCCAGTACGCGAGCCTGCTCAGCGCCATCGCCAACGGCGGCACGCTTTACTATCTTCAATACCCGCGCGACGAAGCCGAACTCGCTTCCTTTGCGCCGCAGATCAAGCGCCGGCTGGATATCCAGCAATGGATTCCGGAGGTGAAGCCCGGCCTGATGGGCGCCGTGGCCTTCGGGACCGCGCAGCGCATCGGGTTTGATCCGAACGCACCGATTCTGGGCAAAACGGGCACCTGTACGGATTACGATGTCCGCGCGCACATGGGCTGGTTCGGTGCGATCAATGATCACGAGACCACGCGCCTGGCCGTCGTGGTGATGTTGGCCGGCGGCGGCGCGGTCAACGGCCCCGTGGCCGCCGGGATCGCCGGCCAGATGTTCCGTAAGCTGCAAGAAACCGGCTATTTCGACCGTGAGCTGAAGTATTCGCCGGTGGCGCTCATCCAGCGCGATACGTGCTGCGCTGCGCGATAGCCGAACGGAAACGCCTGCACGGTCCGAGTCTTTGCCGACAGGAAGCCGCCGGCCGCCTCGCTTCCGCTTCCTGGTTTCTTTCTCCCTACCGGTATTTTCGCAGCACCGCCAGCAAGCGGCCCTGAATCCGCACCCGCTCCGCGGGAACAAGAATCGGCGCCATCCCGGCGTTGGCCGGTTGCAGACGGACCATGCCGTCACCTTCCCGGTAGAAGCGCTTCAGCGTCGTCTCGGCGCCATCGACGAGCGCCACCACAACTTCTCCGTCGCGCACTGCCTGGGTGCGCTCTACGAGAACGTAGTCGCCGCTCAGGATGTGATCCTCAAT
>CAYRPT010000253.1:0-4957 GCA_964425895.1 uncultured Solibacteraceae bacterium
AGAAAGCACCGCCGCCGTGGCGGCCCATGCCGCCGTCGGTGTCGACAAAGATCTTGCGGCCGGTGAGCCCCGTGTCGCCGTGCGGACCCCCGATCACGAACCGTCCGGTGGGGTTGATGTGAAACCGCGTACCGGAGTCGAGCATTTCCGAAGGAAGCGTCGCGTCGATGATATGCTTCTTCACTTCGCTCCGCAGCTCGTCCGTACTGACATCCTCGTCGTGCTGCGTCGAGACCACCACGGCGTCAATACGGCGGGGATAGCCGTCGACATACTCGACGCTCACCTGGCTCTTGCCGTCCGGGCGGAGGAAGGCCAGTTCCCCGTTGCGGCGGGCCTCGCTGAGGCGCCTCACCAACTTGTGGGCCATCATGATCGGCAGCGGCATCAGCTCCGGCGTCTCGTTGCAGGCGTAGCCGAACATCAAGCCCTGGTCGCCGGCGCCGCCGGTGTCCACACCCATGGCGATATCGGGCGACTGGCTCTGGATCGTGTTGAGGATCCCGCAGGTCTTGGCATCAAAACCCATCGCGGCGTCCACGTAGCCGATGCTCTCGATGATGCCCCGCGCCACCCGCGGAACATCAACATAAGTCTTGGTCGTGATCTCACCCGCGACCATGCATATCCCGGTGGTGACCAGAACCTCGCAGGCGACCCGGCCCTGCGGATCTTCCGCCAGGACGGCGTCCAGGACGCCGTCGGAAATCTGGTCGGCGATCTTGTCAGGATGCCCCTCGGTGACCGATTCGGACGTGAAGATCTGTCTCATGGCAAACAACCTCCGCCTCCTCAAAACCTGAATGGATGTAATTGGCCGTCGCGTGGGAATAAGTGCAGCAGACTACACCCGCGGAAAAACCAAACCTTAAGTTTATCGCAACCGGCGCTCCGCCGCTCCCGCAGTTCGCTTGCGACCCTCGGGCCGGGGCAGTTCGCCGCCATTGCCCCGACGGCCGGCCGATGGACCGGGCGAGCCGGCCGGAGCGGCCGTGGATCACTCGGCGGGGGCCTGTTCGGCCTTCTTGGGACGCGGCTTACGGGCGCGTGACTTCTTCTCCGGAGGCTCGCGGTCGAGCTTCTTCAGGTTGGGAACCGCGATCGAGGAAACAAACTTTTTCTGGCCGTGATCGTCGAAGTGGATCACGACGTACTGGTCGTCACAGACGAGCACAGTACCCGCGCCGAACTTCGGGTGTTCGACCTGGGCGTTGGCGGCGAATGCGGGCTTGGTGGCCATGAGACTGAAATCCCTCGTATGCTTAGGTAGGATACCAGCTTCGACGGGGCGTGTCGAGCGGCCCGGGTTCCTAATCCATTGTAACTGCTGAGGATCTCGCCGCGTCGAGCTATCTGGAAGGAAAATACCGATCATGCTGCGCTGCGCCGCTCTCCTGGTTGTAATCTGTGCACAACTTCTGGCTGGTTCCCGCAACAACCGTTTTGCCGTTCTTCTCGATGAGCCCCCGGCGGCGGCGCAGTCCATGCGGCTCGCCGCTCCCGGCGTGCGGCGCTCCGCATCGGCGGACGCCGCCCAAAGAGTCCGCGCCGTGCAAACGAAGCTCGAGGAGACGATGCGGCGGCGTGGCGTCGTGGTCCGCGGCGCGACGCAACACGTGCTGAACGCGGTCTTCGTCAGCGCCACCGCGGAGCAGGCCCGGGAGATCCAGTCGATGAACGGAGTCCGCAAGGTGGTCCGCGTGCGCCCTGTGAAGCGCACGATGAACGAGGCTCTGCAACTGATTCGCGCCGCTGGCGCCTGGCAGGAAGTCGGCGGGTTCGAGCAGGCCGGCGCCGGGATTCGGATTGCGGTGCTCGATACCGGCATCGACCACCAGCATTCCGCCTTTCAGGATGCGTCGCTCACGCCGCCGCCCGGTTTTCCGCTCGGCGTCAGGAGCTACACGAACAACAAGGTGATCGTGGCCCGGAGTTACGTTGACCTCCTGGTGCTATTCGGCCAGCCGGAGTTCTCGCGGCCCGACGACCTCTCACCACGCGACCGGGTCGGCCATGGCACCGCCGTCGCCATGGCGGCTGCCGGTGGGCGCGTCACCGGTCCGGCGGCGACAATTTCGGGGGTTGCGCCGAAGGCCTTTCTCGGCAACTACAAGATCTTCGGCTCGCCGGGCGTGAACGATTTCACCTTTGACGACGTGATCGCGCTCGCGCTCGAGGATGCGTTCCTTGACGGCATGGACATTGCCGTGCTGCCGGTAGGGCGGCCGGCCGAATGGTCTCCCGACGACCGCATCTGCGGCGACACCGGCACCGAGACCTGCGACCTCCGCTCGGAGGCCGTGGAGAACGCCGTCGCGGCCGGTCTCACCGTCGTTGTGCCCGCCGGCAACGACGGGGATCTGTCGGTCTATGGGACCCGGTTTCCGGCCTTGACCTCGGTGCAGACGCCCGGCACGGCGCCCTCGGCCATCACCGTGGGCGCAACGACCAACGCGCACGCGTTCTTTCAGTCGGTCAAGGTGACGGGCGGCGGCGTTCCTTCCAACCTCCAGGATATTCCGGCGTTTGTCGGCGACGGCCCGATTCTGGCCGCGCCTCTTACCGCCCCACTGCGCGACGTCGGCCGGACCGAGCCGAACTCCCGCGCCTGCTCCCCGGCCGGCGCCGGGACGCTGAGCGGCGCCATCGCCTTCATCGACCGTGGCGAATGCTCGTTCGCCGCCAAGATCTTCAACGTCCAGCAGGGCGGAGCCGCCGGCGCCATCATCGCCCAAACCGACACGGACTCGATCTTCCCGATGACCGGCCTGATGGAAACCGCTATTCCCGCGGTCATGATTGGCGCCACGGACGCCCAGGGGATCCGCCAGTTCCTGAGCACCAACCCTGACCGTCCCGCCACGTTGGACCCCCGGCTTGAAGCGCGGGATGAGTTCGGCAACGACATCGCCTGGTTCTCCTCGCGGGGACCATCCATCGGTCAGACCCGGATCAAACCCGAGCTCGTGGCCACCGGGACGGGATTGTACCTGGCGACTCAGAGCTACGATCCGAACGGCGACATGTGGAGCGCCGACGGCTTCACGGCTTCCCAGGGGACCAGTTTCGCCGCTCCGATGGCCGCCGGCGCCGCCGCGCTGGTGTTTCAGAAGAACCCGTCGTTCGGCCCGGCGGAGGTCAAATCCGCCCTGGTGAACAGCGTTGTTCCCCGCTCGCAGCTCGCGGACTTCGATGAGAACGGAGTCCAGGTTCCCGTCAGCGTGACGGCCGCCGGCGCCGGGCTGCTCAACGTAGAGAGTGCCGTGCGCTCCAGGGTGACGGCAACCCCGGCGACACTGTCGTTCGGCATTGCCGGCGACCCGCTGCCGACGCGGGTACTTACTTTACGCAATCATGGCGCGGCGCCCGTCAGTCTGGTCCTGACCAAGGAGCCCGCCGACGACCGTGTCACCTTGAACGCGGCCCAGTTGACGCTGAATCCGGGAGAGGCGAAGGAAGTCCAGGCGACACTGGCCTCCGCGCCGCCACCCGGGCTCTATGAGGGCGACGTCGTCATTCGCGGCGGGCCGGTGGATCTCCGGGTTCCGTTTCTCTACCAGCGGAGCGATGGAATTCCATTTACGCTGATTCCCTTGGGCGGGGTCGAGTTCACCGGGAACGTGAACGAGCTGGTCAATGCCGCGACGTTCAGCCTGAGCGTCAAGGTGGTGGACCGCTACGGAATCCCCCTCAGCGGCGTGCTCACAAGGTTTCTGCCGGCCGCGCGGATTCTGGAAGCCAGCACTCCCACCGATAGCCTGGGGATCGCTGCCGCCACCGCCGACCTCGGTCCCAACCCGGGCGACCAGGAGTTCTCGGCGGAGATCGACGGGCAGCCCGCTACGCGGGTTTTCTTCCCCGGCCGGGCCAAAGTGCGGCCGGTGATTTCAGCCGACGGCGTCGTCGCCGCCTGGAGCGGCCGATCGGATCGCGTTCTGCCCGTGGCGCCTGGCTCCTACATCGAGATCTACGGCATGGCGTTGAGTGACTCGACCCGCGTCTTCCCTGGCTCGCCCTACAAGGAGCTCCCCCCATCGCTCGCCGGCGTAAGCGTCAGCTTCGATGTGCCCGCACGGAACATCAGCCTCCCGGGCCGCATCTACTTCGTAAGTTCCGGCCAGGTGAACGTGCAGGTTCCGTGGGAACTGGAGGGGCTGAACAGCGCGCTCCTGAAAGTGAGCACCGGCCCGTATACGGAGAGCATCGGTAACCCGTCCTTCCCGGAACTGTACGTGTTGCAGTTGGGCAAGCATTCGCCGGCGCTCTACCAGTTTGCCGACCCCGGCACCGGCCGGCTCGTCGTGACGGCGCTCGACGAGGGCGCCCGGTTGGTGACATCGGCGAATCCGATCGGCCGCGGCCGCGTTCTCGTAATGTTCGCCAACGGACTTGGCCCGGTGGATAGCACACCCGCCACCGGTGAAGCGAGCCCGGTGGCCCGCACGACGGAGCCGGCGACGGTGACGATCGGAGGCCGTAACGCGCGGGTGGACTATGCCGGATTGGCGCCGGGGTCGGTCGGACAATACCAGGTGAACGCCGCCGTCCCGCCGGAGCTGACTCCGGGCCTCCACGAGGTGGTGCTGACGATCGGCGGAGTCTCGTCGCGCCCGGTTCCGGTGTATGTCGGCCCGTAAGTCAGGGCTGCGCTCCGGAACCCCTTCCCGGCTCGATGCGCCTCGCGCCGAGAGCTTGATTGGCAGGCATCGAGCCCGCAGAGCCGGCACGGTATAATGGCGCTCAAAGGGATCCCTTTTTTTCTTCCATGGAAGATCTGAAGAAGAAACTCAAGGACGAGATTGCGGCGCTCGGCTATGAGCTGCGCACCGAGCTCCCGCGGGAGATCCAGAAAGCCCGCGCGCACGGCGACCTGAGCGAGAACGCCGAATACCATGCGGCCAAAGAGAGACAGCGGTACGTGGAAAGCCGCCTCTCGCAGCTCAATCAGCGGCTCCGC
>CAYRPT010000253.1:4967-6228 GCA_964425895.1 uncultured Solibacteraceae bacterium
GACCGGGTCGGCTACGGCTCGAAGGTCACCGTCGTGGACGTGCACAAGGATGAAGAGATTACCTACGAATTGGTCACGAGCGAGGAAGCAGACGTCGCCAACGGCCGGATATCGACCAGTTCCCCCATTGGCAAGGCGCTTCTCGGCAAGGGGATCGGCGACGTCGCCAAGTTCGCGAGCCCGAACGGCCTGCGCGAGCTCGAAATCCTCGAGTTGACCACCATCCACGAACGGAGCTAGTGTGGGTGGGTTGAGCCGGGCTCGGCCACCGTACCGGCAAACAGGAACGCCATGACCTTTACACAGGCGATCGGGCGGGCCGCGGACAGGATCATTGTGCTGATCGTCCGCGCGCTGATGATCGCCCGGATTCATCCCAACACGCTCACCCTGGTGGGGATGCTGATCAACATACTGGCCGCCGTGATCCTCGCCTCGGGCAATTTTCCGTTGGCGGGCGCGGTGATCCTGGGTGCCGCGATCTTCGACCTGGTGGATGGGCGCGTGGCCCGGAGCACGGGCTGCGTTACACGGTTCGGAGCGTTCTTCGACTCGGTGCTCGACCGTTACTCCGACCTCTTCCTGCTGGTCGGCCTGCTGATCTACTACGCTTCCATCAACCGCTTTTTCTACATCGTGCTGACCGCGGTGGCCATGGTGGCGACAGTATTGATCAGCTATTCGCGCGCCCGGGCGGAGAACGTCATCCCGAAGTGCAAGGTCGGCTTCCTGGAGCGTCCCGAGCGCATTGTATTGCTCCTCATCGGAGCCTTCTTCGACCGTATGGCGCCGGTGCTCTGGATCATCGCGGTGCTGGGTAACCTGACGGTGATTCATCGCATGTTCTACACCTGGCAGGAGACCAGCCGCCTGGATAGCCAGCCGGACCCGCCGCCGGCGGTCCTGAAATCCGCCGACGCAGGGCCCGCTCCGGAGGTCCGGCGGCAGGAATCGCCCGTTACCTGACGCGGAGGCTTCCCGGACCCCCGAGCGGGAGCCGGGGGAGTCGGAATTCAAACGTCGACGCCGGTCGTCGTGATGGTGAGGCGCCCGTGCTTGACGCCCTTCGTGCTGATGAGGGCGTCGGCGATCTTCTTTACGAGGCCGGCTTTCCCCTTCACCACCAGCACCTCGAGGCAGTTGTCATGGTCCAGGTGGACATGAAGCGTGGACACGATGTCGGTCGCGTGATCGTGCTGAAGGTGATTGAGCCGTTCGGTCAGTTCGCGGACATGGTGATCGTAAACGAAGGTCAGGGCCC
>CAYRPT010000254.1:0-6217 GCA_964425895.1 uncultured Solibacteraceae bacterium
CTCGCCGTATCAACCGGCCAGCGGGAGATCGCCGACCTGCTGCGGCGGAGCGGGGGCCGGGAGTAGCCGCCCGGCCGGCCCCGCCGCGCGCGTGAGCGCGGCGAGGCCCGGGGACGGGCTTCTTCACCGGCAGCCGGGCGGGGAGATGCCGCCGTTTCTTGATACAATCCCGGACAAATGATACTCGGAATCGAACATGTAGCCATCTCTTCGCCCCAGCCTCATCACCTGGCTTCCTGGTATGTCGACAAGCTGGGCTTCGTCATCAACTACCAGTCCGAGCGCACCGCCTTCGTGAAGGCGCCGGACGGCTCGATGATCGAGATCATCAGCGCTTCCGGCGACCGGGTGGAGCAGACCGACAAGCAGCCCGGTCTGCGCCATCTCGCCCTGAAGGTGGACGACTTCGACGCCGCCCACGCGGCCCTGGTAGCCGCGGGAGTCGAGTTCGCGGGCGAGCCGGCTTCCACCAAGGGCGTCAAGACGGTCTTCTTCCGCGACCCTGAAGGCAACCTCCTGCACCTCATTCAACGGGAAACACCGCTGCCCTGATAGCGGGGTTCTCGATGGGTGAGGCAGAGGGTTTCGTTTGCCATGCGCATGGCACAAGGATCTCTCGTGGAGGGGGCCCCGGGCCGGCCATGACGGCAGCCCCACCGTCAAATCCGGCGGCCCCCGGCGGCCCTCTCGAAGAACGCGCTTGAGGCCGCGGCGCATCGTTCCGGACGGTATTCCTCCGCGGCCCGGCGCCCGGCGGCCGCGAGGCGCATGCGGAGCGACGAGGACTCCAGCACGGACTCGATGGCCGACGCGATGGAGCGAACGCTCCGGGGATCGACGAGCACCGCCGCGCCGCGGCTGATTTCCGCCAGCGACGAACCCCCGGAGGTCACCACGGGAACTCCCGCCGCCATCCCCTGCGCCACTGGCAAGCCGAATCCCTCGTAGAGCGATGGGTAGACGATTGCCGTCGCGCCCCTCACCAAACCGGGAAGATCGTCCTCGGGAATGTAGCCGAGCCGGCGGACCCCGGGGGCGGCGACGACCCGCCGGTGAAGTTCGGGCGGCGCCCAGCCATCGGTCCCGGCGAGGGCCAGTTCATAGACGCACCCGCACCGCTCACGGACTTCGGCCCAGGCATCGAGCAGACGGCCCAGGTTCTTGCGCGGTTCCAGGCATCCCAAATGCAGAATGTAGGGACCGGCGAGACCCCACCGCTCACTCACCCGCCGGGCTACGGCCTCATCCGCGGTGAAGAACCGCTCCGAAATCGCGGGGTAGATGACGTCGATTCGCTCGGGCGGCACATCGAGGATGCGAATACAATCCTGGCGGGTGCACTCGGAGATGGCCAGGATACGATCGGCCCGCTTGAGAATGCGTTCGCCGTAGGCCCGGGTTTCCCGGACGTTTTCCGGCAGGTGGAGCTCGGGCAGAATCCAGCAAGTCAGGTCGAAAACGGCGGCCGTCAGCGCCGGTCCGCGTGGCGCGCGCCAAATGTGATGGGAGGCGTGGAAGACGTCCGGCTTCCGGCAGACGGCGTCCTGCAGGGCCGGGCAGTGGCGGGCCATCACGTTCGACGCCAGGATCCGCAGCCAGGCCGAATAGGACGTCGCGGGAGAGCGCCGGTGATCCAGACCGGGCAGGCGCGCCAGAAACGGATACATGCCGATTCGGACACCGTTCGCGGGGGCGCGGAGGAGGCAATCGAGCCAGCCGTGGACGAAGCTCTTCACCCCTCCGCCGCGCACCAGCAGCGGTGTAGCATCGATCAGGACGCGCATCGAAACAGCGGCGCGAGCCGGCGAGACCGGCCGTCCTAGAAGTAGTTCGTGAATCCCCGGGAGATTCTCACGCCGCTTTCCCGACTACTTAACAGACATCCGTATGGGCGTGATTCACCCCAACGGCCGGATTCGGGCGGCCGGTCCCGTCCATCGCGCCTCACAGCCCGTCGGCGGGCCGAAGCTCCGGCCGGTGCATATGCTCGTGCCGAGTCTGGAGCGCCACGACGCCATCGGCAACGATGTCCTGAAGATGCGCGATGCTTTGGATGCCGCCGGCTATCCGGTCCGCATCTTTGCCGAGGGTTGGAATTCCGGTCTGGCATCCGTGGTGGAGCCGCTGGACCCCGCCGCCCGCCGGTGGCGCATCCCGGAAGCGCTGCTCATCTACCACCATTCGACCCAATGGCCCCGCGGGGAACAGGTTTTGCAGCGAACCGCCAACCGGATCGTGGTGCGGTATCACAACGTCACTCCGCCGCGCTTCTTCGAGCCGTACAGCCGGGAGTACGCGGAAGCATGCCGGGGCGGCCTGGAGTCCACCGCCCGGCTGGCGCGGCTGCCCGGCGCCTCGTTCTGGTGCGATTCGTCATTCAACGCGAGCGAGCTGGTGGCCCTCGGCGCGCCTTGGGAGCGGTGCCGCACGCTTGCGCCGTTCCACCGGATCGACGAGCTGAGCAGCGCGCCGCCCGATCTCTCGCTCTTCGGGGAGATCGAACACCGAACCGTTCTTCTGTTCACCGGGGGCGTCAAACCGAACAAGGGTCATCGGGCCCTGCTCGAGATGTTCGCCTGCTACCACCGGCGGAAGAACCCGCGTTCGGTTCTGCTGATCGCCGGCGGAGCGCCGGAGCCTTTGCGCGCGTACGCCGCGGAGCTTAGGGCCCTGGCCGAGTCACTGGGCGTCGCCCGGGCGGTGTACTTCACCGGGACGGTATCGGAGGGCGCACTCCGCTTTTTCTACCAGGCCGCCGACGTCTTCGTCTGCGCCAGCGAGCACGAGGGCTTCTGCGTTCCCCTGGTGGAGGCCATGGCGTTCCGCCTCCCCATCGTCGCGCGGGCCTGCACGGCCGTCCCCGAAACGATCGGCCCGGCGGGCCTCACGGTCGAAGACGGCGACTCGCGGGTCTTCGCCGAGGCGGTGCACTACCTCGTGGGCGAGCCCCGCACCGCTCTACGCCTTGGATTGGCCGGCGCGGAACGCTATCGGAACGAGTTCTCCGCCCCCGCGCTGGACAAGCGCCTGATCGCGCTGGTCGAGGAGATGGGCCGCGTTGCCGCCTGAAGATCTCTCTCGAAGCGCACGCTCGCGGCGGCGGCTTGCCTTCGTCGTGCAGCGCTACGGCTGCGAGGTTTCCGGAGGAGCGGAGCTGGCCTGCCGGCTGCTCGCCGAACGGCTCGCGGCCGCCGACTCCGTGGACGTGCTCACCACCTGCGCCCTCGACTACGTTAGCTGGAAGAACCACTTCCGGCCCGGCGTCGACCGGCTGAACAACGTCACCGTGAGGCGCTTTCCCGTGGATTTCGAGCGGGACCCGGAGCGTTTTCAGACGCTCTCGGGCACGGTGCTGGGCGGTCCGCACACGCCGCAGGACGAAGAAGAGTGGATGATCGCCCAGGGTCCTTATTCCTCCCGGCTGTTCGCGTTCGTCGAGGAGCACGCCGGCGACTACGACCTGTTCCTGTTCATCACCTACCTCTACGCGACGACGTACTTCTGCCTCCCGGCGGTAGCCGGCAAAGCAGTGCTGATTCCGACCGCCCACGATGAGCGGCCCATCTACCTCGGGATCTTCGACCGCGTCTTCGCCCTCCCGCGGCTCGTCCTCACCCTGACGGTGGAGGAGATGGGTTTCGTCCAAAAGCGGTTCGGGACACCCGCGGAGAGGCTCGCTCTGGTCGGCTCAGGGCTGGACACCAGCGGGATCGACGACCGCGACCCCGCCTGGTTCCGCTTCGCGCGGCGCCTGCCGCGGGAACGCCCCCGCCTGCTCTACGTCGGACGCCTGGACGAATCCAAGGGCTGCCGGCTGCTGTTTGAACACTTCGAGCGCTTCCGCGCCGACCGCCCGGAGTTCGACCTGCAACTGCTCCTCGCCGGCCGGGGCCCGCTGGCACCGCCGGAAACGCCGGCGATTCACGCCGCGGGTTTTGTCTCCAACGCGTTCAAGTTTGAGATGATGCGCCAGTCGGCGGTGGTCGTCATTCCGTCGGCGCTGGAGAGTCTTTCGCTGGCCTCGCTGGAGGCCTGGGCGGTGGGCCGACCGGTGCTGGTGAACGGCCGGTCGCCGGTGCTGCGCGGCCACTGCGAACGCTCCGGCGGCGGCCTTTGGTTCGAAAGCTACCCGGAGTTCCGTGAGGCGTTGAGCTGGCTGTTGTCCCACCCGGAGGAAGCCGGCGCGATGGGGGGGCAGGGCCGGCGGTATGTGCTGGCCAACTACTCCTGGCCGGCCGTGATGGACCGTCTGGAACGTGAGCTCGGCCGTCTCTGTGGCGGCGACGGTGAAGGCGGTGAAAGGAGGCTCTATGGATCGAGAAACGGCCGAGGCTAGGTCCCAGGCCGTTCGCCCGGATGCCATCAACGTGAAGCACCTGATGCGGGTGATCCGGGAACGCGCCCTTTCCCAGGAGGAGCCTCAGGATCTCCCGCGCTGCCTGGACGTCGAGAGCGAACGGCCGGCGTCGGAGGCGCTGGCCCGCTACCAGACGCCGCCGCTGCCGGAGCCCGGCAGCCTGCCGCCGGTTCCCCCCACGTTGCGTGGGCGCCTGGGTGTCTGGCTGGTCCGGGTGGTGCGCCGGGCGATCCTCTGGTATTCGGACCAGGCCCGCCAGTGGCTGCGTGAAGGCCTCGCCTGGCGGGTGCTCGCCGCCGATGCGGTTCGCGAGCAAGCCGAAGCGGTGCGGCGCCAGGAGGCGCGAATTCGGGACCTCGAAGCGGGGGCGGCGGAGCTGCGGGAACAGGTCGCCGCGTGCCGGCAAGTTCTGGAGCGGAGGGACTCCGGCGTCCCACCGGGCTGGCCCGACTATCGGGCCATCGAGTTCCGCGACACGCCCGGGGCCGGCGGCCAGGAAAGGTTCCGGCGCTACCTTCCGATAGTCCGCGACAGCGGAGCGGGATCCCCGGAGCGCCCGATTCTCGACCTCGGCTGCGGCTACGGCGAGTGGCTGGCGCTACTTCGTGATGAAGGCTTCCTCGCGAGCGGCGTCGACTTGAGCCCCGTGATGGCCAGCCGGTGCCGCCGGCTCGGGCTCGAAGTCACCGAGGACGACCTCCTGGAGTACCTGCGTCTCCTGCCGAGCCGCGGCACGGGCATGGTGACGGCGTTTCACGTCATGGAGCATCTGCCTCCGGCGCTGCTGCCCGCGGTTTTCGACGAGATCTCTCGCGTGCTCGTGGCCGGCGGCGCTGTGGTCATCGAGACCCCGAATCCAGACAACATCCTGGTGGCCACACAACGGTTCCACCTGGACCTGTCACATCAGCGGCCTCTGCCGGCGGCGCTGCTGGAGCACCTGCTGCGGCATCGGGGATTCGCCTCCACCGAGCTGACCTGGCTTCATGCGGCGTCCGAGGCGGACCGCCTGCCGGGTAGCGACGCTGCTTCGGTTTTCCTTAACGAGCGCTTCCTCGGCCCCCAGGATTACGTGCTGGTGGCGCGCAAAGCGTGAGATCCGGCAGCGGGTTTCAGGCCACCGGGGAGCCGGCGGGGATCGATATCGCGCGATCCCGGACGAGCAAGCCGGCGGCCGCGCCGGCGGCCGCGCTCTGGGCGCGGGGGGCGAGGTAGACCCGGCGGTCGGTTTCCACCCCGAGAAGCCGGAGATCCTCTTCCACCATCTCGCGGACCAGTTCCGGGAACTCCGTCCGATGCCGCCAGGCAAGCTTTCGGTGGGCCTTTTCCGGGTTGCCGATCAGCAGATCCACCTCCGCCGGGCGCATCAACTGCGGGTCCTGGATTACGTGGCGGCGCCAATCGAGGCCGGCCGCATCGAAGGCGAGCTCAACGAACTCCCGCACGCTGTGCGTCGAGCCGGTGGCGATGACGTAATCGTCCGGTTCATCCTGTTGCAGCATCCGCCACATGGCCTCGACGTAGTCCCGGGCGTGGCCCCAGTCCCGGCGGGCCTCCAGGTTGCCGAGCCGGAGCACGGTTTCGCGCCCGGCGGCGATGCGCGCCACCGCGGAGGTGATTTTGCGCGTGACGAACTCCAAGCCGCGGCGGGGGGATTCGTGATTGAACAGGATGCCGCTCGAGGCGTGCAGGCCCGCGGCCTCACGGTAGTTGCGGGTAAGATCGAAACCGGCCACTTTGCTGATGCCGTAGGAGGAGCGCGGGTGAAACGGCGTCCGCTCCGATTGCGGTGTTTCTCGAACCTTGCCGAACATCTCGCTGGTGGCGGCGAAATAGAAACGGCAGGCGGGCGCGAGGTCG